>CAZSHQ010000008.1:0-18731 GCA_964606995.1 uncultured Dehalococcoidia bacterium
CCAACTGTGTAGCAATTCTGGAGCGGGGGTGAGCCATGGCTAGAAGAGTAGCTATCGTCGGTGTCGGCCTGACCAAGTGCTCCAGCCACCGCCGGGACGTGACCTATCCGGAGCTCGTCCACGAGGCGGTGACCGCAGCCCTGGCCGACGCTAACCTGAAAGCCAAGGATATCGACGCCATCGTCTACGGCGCTATGGACCCCTTCGATGGCGTTTTCGCCCCCGAACGGTGGAACGTGGACGCCTGTGTGGGCGCTGGCGCTCTGAATAAGCCCTTCATCAAGCTCACCACTGGCGGCACCACCGGCGGCTCGGTAGCCCTCGGCGGCTACTACCACGTGACCTCGGGCCTGTTCGATGTGGTGCTGGTGGTAGCTTCCCAGCGGGTGGGCGAGACCCTGGAGGCCCAGCTCGTTCTCAACACCTGCATCGACCCCATATACGAGCGCTGGATGGGCGGCGGCGCTATCATGGTCGGTGCTAACCAGGCCGCCAGTCACTTCCGCTCCTACGGCACCACCGAGGAAGACCTAGCGATGGTAGCCGTCAAGAACTACGCCAGTGCCCTCAACAACCCCTACGCCCACCTCCAGCGCCATCTGACGGTGGAGGATTGCCTGAAGATGCGCATGATCTCCTGGCCTCTCCGCCTGAGCGACTGCTGCCCCAGCTCCGACGGCGCTTGTGCCATCATCCTCGCCTCCGAAAAGCGGGCCCGCAAGATAACGAAAACGCCCGCTTGGATACGGGGAGCGGGCCAGATCACTGACAACTACTACATCGGCGACCGCCCCTGGTTTCAAGACTGGGAGGCCCTGTCGATACTGGCCCACCGCGTGTACAGTGAAGCCAAGATCGACAATCCGCTGGAAGACATCGATGTGGCCGAGCTATACAACGCTTTCACCATTCAGGAGATCATTGAAAGCGAGGCCCTGGGTTTCTGCGAGCCAGGGAAGGGGACCGAACTCCTCCGCAAGGGTGTGACCAGCATGGAGGGCAAGCTGCCTGTTAACCCCTCCGGGGGAACGCTCTGCACCAACCCCATCGGCGCTACCGGCCTCATCCGAATAGCCGAGGCCGCCTTGCAGGTGATGGGAAAGGCTGACAAGCACCAGGTAGCCAATGTGAAGACGGCCCTCGCTCACGTCTGGGGTGCCGCCATCGGCTTCCATGTCCTGATGATCCTGGACAAGGAAGCGCCGTAAGAACGGGAGAACAAGGCCATGACGCAGGAAGAGGAAATTCTGGTAATGCCGGGGACCTGGAACCTGCCCTTCCGCTATACGGCGGGCAGGTTTGCCAGCCGCTTCTTCCGGGAACTAAGGGACAGCAAGAAGATCTTCGGGGTGCGCTGCCCTCAGTGTCGGCGGGTCCTCCTGCCGCCTCGCCCCTTTTGCGAGAGGTGCTTCGTCTCCACCGAAGAGTGGGTGGAGGTAGGACCCCAGGGAACCTTGGAGGGCTTCACCATCTGCTACGTGCCCTTCCTGGGCCTGCCGCCGCCGCCTATCGCCACCATCATGGTCAAGCTGGACGGCGCCGACGGCTGTCTGAGTCATGTCCTGGGCGGCATTGACCTCAGCGATGTGGACAAGGCCCCAGAGCTCGTGAAGATTGGCATGCGCGTGCAGGCCGTCTGGCGTAAAGAGCGCAAGGGGGAGATCAGCGACATCGAGTACTTCCGGCCGGTGGCCTAGACGCCGCCTGCTCTAGCGCCAGGCCACCACTCGCGCTCGACGAAGATATGCCCTGCCCTGGGGCGTTAGCCCAGGGGAAGCGCTGTATTGGTCGTACAGCCGCTGTTAGTGCTTTACCTTTAGTCGCTTGCCTCTTGCAAGGTTTGAGCCAGGTCGATGAAAAAGTGGATCGATCGCGGGTTGCTTATGGCATCTGGGCTGACCGCTTTTTCTGGCGGAGTCCCGGTCAGAATGCGCTTGACTGGCACCTCGAGCTTCTTTTCGTTGAGTGTGCGAGGAATGTCAGAAACGGCATAGATCTCATCGGGCACGTATCGGGGAGAGAGCTCCTGGCGGATCTTCTCCCTGATTCGCGCTTGAAGCTCCTCGTCCAAGCTAACTCCACTGCGCGGCACCACAAAGAGCAGTAGCCGGCCTTCGCTCCCCAGTTGACCTGTGTCCACAACCAGGCTGTCCAGAACCTCGGGGAGGTCCTCCACCACCCGGTAGAACTCGCTGCTGCCCATCCGCACACCGGCCCGGTTGAGGGTGGAATCCGAACGCCCGTAGATCACGCAGCTACCCCCCCGCGTGATCTTGATCCAGTCGCCGTGACGCCACACCCCTGGAAACATCTCGAAGTAGCTCTCCTGGTAGCGCCGGTCATCCGGATCGTTCCAGAAAAACAGAGGCATAGAAGGTAGCGGCTCGGTGATGACCAACTCTCCCACTTCCCCTACTGTGGGATTCCCCTGCTCATCATAGGCCTCCACCCGAGCGCCCAGACCACGGCACTGGATCTCTCCGGCGTGCACCGGCAGAACGGGGCAGGACAGAACGAACGCCGTGCACACGTCGGTCCCTCCGCTCACCGAACCTAACAGCAGGTCCTTCTCCACCTTGTCGTAGACCCACTGGAACCCTTCCGGCGGAAGCGGC
This sequence comes from uncultured Dehalococcoidia bacterium, assembly GCA_964606995.1. GTDB lineage: Bacteria > Chloroflexota > Dehalococcoidia > SM23-28-2 > SM23-28-2 > SM23-28-2. The sequence goes on from CAZSHQ010000008.1 coordinate 2,616, forward strand.
GCCCCCGTGGATCCCACTCCCCGCAGGCTGCTCAGATCGAACTCGCGGCCGGGTTCAAGGCCGGCCTTCATGCACGATAGAATGTAAGGGGCGCTGGTGCCAAAGTAGGTCATCCCCGTCTCTTCAGCGAACTGCCAGAGGGCCCGCATATCGGGATAGCCGGGACTTCCGTCATACAACAAGATGGTTGTGCCCAGTAACGGCCCGCTTATCAGGAAGTTCCACATCATCCAGCCGGTGGTAGTAAACCAGAAGAATCGGTCCTCGGAGGTCAGGTCCAGGTGCAGCGAGAGCGCCTTCAAGTGCTCCAGAAGAATCCCGCCATGGCCCTGGACGATGGCCTTCGGAACTCCCGTGGTGCCCGACGAGTACAGCACCCACAGGGGATGCTCGAAGGGCACCGGCTCAAAGACCAGCTCCGCCGTTTCGCCGAACAGGTCGCCCCACAGCTTCACGTTGCCCAGGCCTCCCGTCACCGGCTGCTCATCGAGATAGGGCACCACTACGGTGGTCTCCAACGTAGGGAGGTGGCGCTGTATCTCTGCAACGGCACCTAGCCGTTCGTAGGCTTTGCCATTGTAGTGGTAGCCGTCCACGGCAAAAAGCACCTTGGGCTCAATCAGCTGGAAGCGATCGACCACGCTACGGATGCCGAACTCCGGGGAGCAGCTCGACCAGACTGCACCGATGCTGCTGACAGCCAGAAACGCTACCAGCGTCTGGGGGATGTTGGACATATAGGCCACCACCCGATCGCCCCGCCGGACACCGAGCCGTCTGAGCCCCGCCGCCACCGCTGCCACCTGCGAATATAGGTCGGCATAGGTCAGCGTGCTAAGCGGCCGCACTTCCGACTTGAACACCACCGCTGGGTGCTCGTCTCGCCGCCGCAGGGCGTGCTCGGCGTAGTTCAACTCGGCGCCCTCAAACCATCGCGCCCTGGGCATGCGCCGCTCGGCCAACACCCGCGTGTAAGGCCGATGAGCCTTCACCTCGAAGAAATCCCAGATGGAAGCCCAGAAGCCTTCGAGGTCAGCCACCGACCACGCCCATAGGTCATCGTAGGAACCAAAGTCGAGTCCCTTTTGTTCCCTCAGCCAGCGCAGGTACCGCATGATATTGGCCTGCGCTTCTTGCTCTTCCGAGGGCTGCCAGAGAACGGTGCCCTCCGAAACTGGCTCAGCCGACACATCGCGATCCATCACGACTCCCCCTTCAGCGTCCGTTGGGCGGCACCGCATTACCACCGCTATCATAGCTCGCACTGGTAACAGGCGCCGGCCGACTTAAGACACTGGACTGAGGCTGGCGGTCAGGCCAGTCCCCCTACAGCAGAGTCATCTCCTCGACGTCGGGCGGCACGATGATCTTGGCATCCGTCAGGCCCTGCACCTCCTCCGCCGTCCAGCCGGGGGCCACCTCCCGCAGCACCAGCCCCTCGGGCCTAACGTCCATGACAGCGATATCGGTGATGATCCGGTCCACGCACCTCGGCGCGGTAAGTGGCTGCGTACACTCCTTGACGACCTTCGCATCGCCCTCCTTGGTGGTAAAGGTGGTCAGAGCGATGACCTTCTTGGCGCAGAAAGCCAGGTCCTGCCCTCCCCCCAGGCTTCCGATCTGCTTGCCAGGGATGGTGTAGTTGGCCAGGTCGCCCTTCTCCGACACCTGCACCACCCCCAGGACAGTGATATCGACGTGGCCGCCGCGAATGATGCAGAGGCTCTCGGCGTGATCCATGATGGCCATGCCCGGCTTGCTCGATATCGGCTGCGCGCCGGCGTTGATCAGGTTCTCATCGGCGTCGTCGGGGTTGTCGATGATCGGCCCGAAGCCGACCACCCCGTTCTCCGAGTGGAAGAGGATCTCCCGATCGGGCGGCACGAAGTTGCTACAGAAGGTGGGGATTCCCACCCCCAGGTTGATTATCATCCCGTCTTGAAACTCTTTGGCCGCTCGGATGGCCATGGTTTGCTCGTCTAGCCTCTCGCCTGCCATGATTCTGCCTCCATCTCTTCCTTACATGGCCTCATCCCAGGGCCTAGGCTCCTTGGGCCGCACCACCACCCGCTGCACGTACACGCCGGGGGTGACGACGCACTCGGGGTCCAGTTCGCCCAGCTCTACCACCTCGTCCACCTCGGCCACGGTGACGGTAGAAGCGCCAGCCATGACGGGGTTGAAGGTGCGCGCTGTCCCCCGATAGACCAGGTTCCCGTACCTATCGGCCTTGTGGGCGCGGATGAGAGAGAAGTCGCCCTTGATGGCGTGCTCCAGAAGGTGCTTGCGACCGTTGAACTCCCGCACCTCCTTGCCCTCCTCCACGACGGTGCCCACGCCCACCGGGGTATAGAACGCGGCGATGCCCCCCTTCGCCGCTCGCATCCTCTCGCATAGCGTCCCCTGGCCCAGAAGCTCCAGTTCCACCTGGCCCTGCAGCACCCCTTGCTCGAACGGCGTGAGAACGCGGGCGGGCGCCGCAGGGAAGCACAGGATGCCCTTCTTCACCTGCCCCCGCCCGACCAGTAGGCCGGGGTCGTACCAGTCCTCCCCGATCTTCAGGATGACCGCCATACGCTCGCGCAAAATCGCCAGCAGGTTCACCCCCCAGCCGCCGGTGTTGCCGACGATGGTCAGGTCCTTGACCTCTTTTCGGGCCACGGCGGCGATCAGGTAGCTGGGGCACTCCGCCGGCCCGCCGAAGCCACCGATGAGAACAGTGGCCCCATCGACCATATCGGCCACGGCCTCATCGAAGCTGCCCACGATCTTGTTTATCATCGGCCTTGACCTCCCTGATTGCAGTAACTACAGCACCATAGCATCATCGAAACCCCTCTGCTTGTCAAGAAAGGCCGCAATAAACTCGATCTGCGTGGACAGAGGTCACTGCCGCCCTCAACGCCGACCCCGCCGCCTTGCCCGCCCTCGCGCCTGCGACTAGAATCAGGAGAGCATAACGCCTGGTACGATGAGGAGCGTCACCTTTCGGTCAACTGGAGGGCAAGATGGCTCGAAGCATCGTCGCAAAGAGAGCTTGGCCAACGGCGGCCGGGCTCCTCATCGCCGCTGCGCTCCTGGCTGGCTCCGGCTGCGCGGGGGAGGAGACGGCCACAGCGCCTGTCCTGACCTCTACCGTCAGTGCGACGACCACCGATACATCGACTCCTGAGACCGACCCTTGGCTCAGGACCGCCGCAGGCGGGCAGACTCAGACACGCGGAGGGTTGACCATCAGGCTGGGAGAGCTGACCGTAGGAGCGGTGGAGAAAGTCCTAGGTGAGATAGGGACACCAGGTGCGGAGCTAGGGAATGAGTGGACAGACGCCAAAGCCGTGGTAGCGGTCGCCTTTGAAGTCTACAACCCGACGACTAGCAGCATCACGCTACCCATCTACACGAACACCAGGATTGTCGCGAACGACCAGCAGGTCGGAATTGACTTCCCTCTCAGCGATGTAGAGGTCTCAATCTTGCCCAGTGTTCTCCAGGAGATGCAAGTCATAGCTCCCGTAAGTCGTTACTCAGCCGAAGAGATAGAGACTGTCAGGTTCGTCTTGGAAATGTCAGCGCCGGCATCACCGGAAGAGACCTTTGATTTCACGGTGGCTATCCCATGAATGCAGGATAAGGCATGACCGTGAATTCCAACAGAGCAGGTGCGTCGTTGACTGCTACCCCGTGGTCGAGACCCTAGCTGCTCTCCCGCTGGCCAGCGCCATCGTGTGGTCCGTGGCAGCCATGGGGTGGGAGCAGCGTTCCTTGCCAGCCCTCGCGCCTGCGAGTGGGATGGGAGCCAATGCTGAGTATGGAGGTTTGCCCTGCTACCGGTATGCTGGCCTACCCTCGCGCTCGCCATTCCGGCTTGAGGCCGCCCCCGCGCGCAGCGGCCTGAGCATCTGAGTAGCACCTTGGGCCAACTGGCCCCAGTGGGTCGGACAGCCTGTGCCATCCGGCCCTTGCCGGCATTATCATATGAGGCATCGCTCGACCTCGTCGAGCGTGCCGGCGACCGCCAGGCCGACGGCGGTCACAGCGAGAATCGCCACCCCAGCGATAAGGGCCAGGATCAAGGCGTACTCAGTCAGGGCTTGCCCTGCCTCCGACTGGAAGCGGGCCACCAGCCCCATGACAAACTCGCTGATCTTGCTTAGCATCGCTTCTCCGCACCTACATAGGTTAGACGCCTGAACAAGCCGATTGTTGCAGTTATGTCCACTTGTCAGACGAATGCTGCACGCCTTCCAAACGAATAGCATGGCGCGATGCCTGAGCATCCCCCGCCGTTGACAGATAGGCCACCGCCAGATATGATCGCGGAGTCCCAGCCGTGTTCGTAGGGCCCCCTTCGCGATGCGCCGACCTGGGGAAAGGTGCCTTGCCATGAAGCGATTGGCCCAGGCCCTTTTGTTCGCCGCCCTCATGGCTACTATTGCCCTAGGGCTGCCCCATGACGTCCGGGCGTACACCTGGAGCAAGGTGACGGTGGACTCGGCGGGAGTCATTGCCTGGAACGGGACGTCGATCGCAGTGGACGCCAACGGCGACCCCGTAATCTCCTATTGGGACGAGACAAACGAAGACCTGAAGTTCGCCATCTGCGACGCGTCGGAGGCCGCCAACGTGGACTGCGCCCAGACCGGCGACTGGAGCCTGGTGACCGTGGACGCGGCGGGAGAGGTGGGGCATAACCCGTCCATCGCCGTAGACGCCAGCAGGAACCCCATGATCTCCTATTACGACTGGACGAACCAGGACCTCAAGTTCGCCATCTGCGACCTGTCGGCCAGCGCCAACGGGAACTGCGACCAGACCGGCGACTGGAGCACGGTGACCGTGGACGCGGAGGGATCCGTTGGCTGGACTAGCTCGATCGCGGTGGACGCCAACGGCGACCCTCTGATCTCGTACCACGACGCCACAAACAAAGACCTGAAGTTCGCGATGTGCGACCTGTCGGCCAGCGCCAACGGAAACTGCGACCAGACCGGCGACTGGAGCACGGTGACCGTGGACGCGGAGGGAGAGGTGGGGCCTGACCCGTCCATCGCCGTAGACGCCAACGGGAACCCCATGATCCCCTATTGCGACTGGGCGAACCAGGACCTCAAGTTCGCCATCTGCGACCTGTCGGCCAGCCCCAACGGGAACTGCGACCAGACCGGTGACTGGAGCCTAGTCGCCCTGTACACCGTGGGAGACGTGGGGCGGTTCACGTCCATTGCCGTAGACGCCAGCGGGAACCCCGCGATCTCGTACTGGGACCAGACAAACGGGGACCTCAAGCTTGCCATCTGCGACGCGTCGGAGAGCGCCAACGAGAGCTGCGACCAGACCAGCGACTGGAGCACGCTGACCGTCGATGCGGAGGGAGACGTGGGGCTCTGGACGTCGATCGCCCTAGACACCAGCGGGAACCCCATGATCTCGTACTACGACTCGGCGAACCAGGACCTCAAGTTCGCCATCTGCGACCTGTCGAAGAGCGCCAACGGGAACTGCAGTCAGACCGGCGACTGGAGCGCCGAGACGGTAGATGTGGCAGGAGACGTGGGACGGTTCACGTCCATCGCCGTGGACACCAACGGGGCCCCTACGATCTCCTACCACGACCTCACAAACGCTGACCTCAAGGTCGCCGTCGGCCCGCCAGCGTTGCCCCCGCCCGTCGGCAGCATAGCGGAACTCCCCGACGTCTCTGACTCGTCGGCCCCCAACTACATCGCCCTGGCCGGACTCGCGGCCGCGGCACTGGTCGCTCTCACCGCAGGCGCGTGGTACGCCAGGAGGCGGTGGCTCAGGTAGGCCTTCCTGACGCTCCCTGCCCGCCCTCCTACTGCGAGGCCGGCCCCCTGTCTGTCCCCAGGCCATCGGCCCAGAGTAGCCCCTTGACGAAAACCAAGCAACCCCCTATATTGCGGAACCAAGGCCTAGCTATCGCTATAGGCATTTCTCACCAAGGGGTCTGCTCTTGCTTGCCTGGGTGGAGCGCTATCGCTGGCTGGTCATCGGCCTGATGGCTGCGCCCCTGCTTATCCTCATCGCCGTCCTCGTCGATAGGCAACTGCAGAGCCCGCAGCCCCTAGAGATCAACCTGGGCGAAACATCGTTGGACGCCGAAATTCAGGTCTACGTCGTCGGCGCGGTGAATCGTCCCGGCGTCTACTTCCTCAGCGACGGCGACCGCTGCATAGATGCCCTCGAGGCCGCTGGCGGCCCCGCCGAGGATGCGGACCTGGAGGCCATCAATCTCGCCCGCCGCCTGCACGACGAGGACCAGGTACTCGTGCCCCGCCTGGGCGAGCAGGCAGTGCTGGGCTCCGCCCAGGCCCCACAGGACGAAAGGATCAACATCAACACGGCCCCCGCCCCCGTTCTCGATTCCCTCCCCGGCATCGGCGAGGTGCGCTCCCAGAGGATCGTCGATTCCCGCCAGCGCGAAGGCCCCTTCTCTCGCATCGAAGAGCTGGTCGAGCGTAAGCTCATCCCCCAGTCTGTATTCGACCAGATCCGCGAGCTGATCACGGTAGGGCCATGATCCTTGGCTACCTGGGCCTGTGCTGGCTGCTGGGGATGGCAGCAGCAGCCTTTGCACAGGGCAATCCCTGGGCCATAGCGGCTGCCGCTCTCATGGCGGCCATCGCGCCCCTCGTCACCCCACGCTCCGCACTCGCCCTTCTCTGGGCCGCTATGGCTGCCGCCCTTCTGGTGAGCGGCGCCTGGCTCTACCAGTCGAGCCTGCCATCGGCCGAGCCCCAGGGGATCGCCCGCTACAACGTTGACCCCGAGCGCGACTCTGACGCCGAGCCCGTCCACTTCCGCGCCGTCGTCTCCGGCGAGCCCGACGAGCGGGGCAGTTCTCTCAGGCTGCGCCTCTCCGCCCGCGACGTGCTGATCGACGGCCGCTGGCAGAGCACCTCCGGCGGCATTCTGATGCGCAGCAGCCTCTTCCCCCGCTATGACTACGGCGACCTGCTGGACGTGGAGGGGAAGCTGGAGACGCCGCCCGCGTTCGAGGACTTCAACTACCGCGACTACCTCGCTCGCCAGGGCATCGGCTCAATCATCAACTACCCCACGACATCCCTGCTCGCCACAGGCCAGGGCAATCCCGTTCGGGACTGGATCTACGACTTGCGGGGCGAGTTGTCCTCGGCCCTTGAGGATGCCCTGCCGGAGCCAGAGGCGGCCCTGGCCCAGGGCATCCTCAAGGGCCGACGAGCCTCTCTGCCCGATGACCTGAAGGAAGACCTCAACGACACCAATACCTCTCACCTCATCGCCGTCTCCGGCTACAACGTCACGCTGGTGGCAGGGCTCTTCATCGCCGCCCTGGCCTGGCTCATCGGTCGGCGGCCTGCTGCCTGGCTCGCCCTGCTGGCCATCATCGCCTACTCGATACTGGTCGGCGGGCAGCCCTCGGTGCAGCGAGCGGCGATCATGGGCGGCATGTACATCGTGGCCATCGCCCTTGGTCGTCAGAGCGGCGCACTCCAGGGGCTCGCCTTAGCCGGAGCTGGCATGACAGCCTACGACCCGCTGCTGATCAAGGACATCTCTTTTCAGCTTAGCTTTGCCTCCGCCCTCGGTCTCATCGTCTTCTCGCCCGCCCTGAGCACGCGCATCGAGGCGGCTCTCGCCCGCTTGAGCCCCGGCCGCGAGCTGGCAAGCCCCCTGCGAGCAGTCATCGAAGTGCTGGCCGTCACCGTAGCCGCCATTGCCTTCACCCTGCCCATCATCGCCGTCAACTTCCACCGCATCTCCCTCATCGCCATACCAGCCAACCTGCTGACCGTGCCCGCCTTCCCCGTGATCATGGTCACCTCGGCCCTGACAGCCGTCGGCGGCATGATCGCCGCGCCCATCGGCACCTTCCTCGGCTGGATAACCTGGGCCCCTGTCGCCTACATGGTGGCAGTCGTGCAGATGCTGGCCGATCTCCCCTTCGCCGCTGTATCCGTCGATGGCCTCACCAGCGCCCATGCCCTGGCGTACTACGCCGCCCTCGCCGGCATCGTCTGGCTGACCGCCCGCCGCCCGTCGAGGCTGGCCCTGCCCCGGCCGCCCGCCTGGGCCGGCGACCTCGCGTCGAGCCTGGCCCGCCCGCTTGCCGCTTTGCCGGCCCTGGGCATCGCCCTCGTGCTGGGGCTGGCCACGGTTCTCGTCTGGCTGCTCATCCTGGGCTCGCCCGGCGACCGCCTCAGCGTCACCTTCCTCGACATCGGCCAGGGCGACGCCATCCTCATCCGCAGCCTCAGCGGCCACAACATCCTGGTGGACGGCGGGCCCAGCGGCGAGGAGATAACCGAGGCGTTGGGTCGCCACCTGCCGTTCTGGGACCGCCACCTCCACCTGGTGGTGCTGACCCACCCCGACCAGGACCACCTGGCGGGCCTGGTGACTGTCCTCGAGCGCTACGACGTCGACCAGATCCTCGCGCCTGCCATGACGAAGGACTCCCCCACCTTCCGCGCCTGGCAGAAGGCGATCGCCGAGAGGGATATCCCCCAGCGAGAGGCGTTCGCTGGCCAGTGGCTGGACCTGGGCGGCGGCGCCACGCTCTCGGTGCTTCATCCGCCGCCGGAGCTCTTGCCCGCCGCCGACGAGGACGACAACTCGCTGGTGCTCAAGGTCAGCCTGGGGGATGCCGCCTTCCTCCTGACGGCGGACATCGGGGCAGAGGGAGAAGCCTACCTGGTGAGCAATAACGGCGATCTACATGCGCCCGTGCTGAAGGTGGCCCACCACGGCTCCGGCGCGTCCACCTCGACCGCCTTCCTGGCGGCAGTGGAGCCCCTGACGGCCGTCATCTCGGTGGGCGAGGACAACCGCTACGGCCACCCCGCGCCCGAGACGCTGGACAGGCTGGCTCCCCGGCCCGTGTTCCGCACCGACCGCCACGGCGACGTCGAGATCAGCACCGACGGCCACAAGCTGTGGATCAAGACGCAGCGGTTTCATTGTCCTTCCCTTCTGGCACAATGCAGGCATAGTATCAGCCACAACGCGCACACTGTTAGTGCAATACTGCCCACTAGTGGGCCGACTCCCATCCATAGGGCAATAACAATGATGGACATTGCTACCAAGCCGTGAATCGTCCCGAAAGCATAGAACACTGCGTCTTACCTCCCTTCTATATAGTAAAGAGGAGTGGGGAGTAGGAAGAGCAACCAGTACGCCCTAAGCAGCGCCAGGACGCCACAGATCAGTCCTCCACGAGCAGCCACTCGGCCTCGACGGTGAGTTCCAGCGACAAATAGAGCGCTCCGTCGCGAGCCTTGATAAGCCGCATCTCGGCGGACGCCTCGGTGAGCAGCTCAACGGCTAGCCCGTACCACCATCGGGCGCTCCGAGCAGCGAGGATGGCCAAGGCGCCGTGCCCGAGGATGAAGGCCCTGATGCCCTTCAGGAATGCGCCGTGAAAGCGCTTGAGCGCGGGGGGCGGCCTGACAGACCTGAGTTGTTTCTCCCATTGCTCCGCCTCCCTCCAGGCTCGCTTCACGCCCTCCACCATCAGGGCGATGTCGCCCCCTTCCGGCTCAGCCCCGGCCACCTGTATGGTCATGGCCTGAGCTTCCCGCTCAGCGATCATGCGCGACACAATGCTATTAAGTAGGGCGCCGTACTCGCGAGCCGCGATCTGTTTCTTCGACCAAGGGAACACCGATATCATTTGCCCAATTAGACGGCATGGTGCCAGCTCCCGAACATGGTGCTCAGCGCACGCGCTGCGGCGGAGGCGCGGGTTGCCCGTCCTGACATCGCCGTGCACAGTACCGTGCTGGTCAACCCAGCACTCGCAGCCGTCGACGCACTTAACCTTCCGCGGATCCTGCTTACCCATTGCTGCTTCCGCTCCTCACCGCTCGCCCTGGCACATGTGCCCCGCAGGCATCAGCCAGGGTTTATCGGGCTCGTCGGAGTCGAAGGCGACCGCCCAGCCCTCCGTGCCGCAGGGGGTATGCAGGGGCCATCGCTGGATGCCATCGAAGGCCCAAGCCCGCCCTCTTCTTTAGCTTTCGCACCCGATCCCATCCTTGTCGCCGTCGAACCGGTGAGGGTCAGGCGGTAGGACTCTGAATCTCCTGTATGTAATGTCGCCACAGTCCAAATCCGGAGGGGATTTCGGGATGCAAACGTCAGGATAGGAGGGGTCGCATTCACCGTCACCCTGTGGTGCCTGAGTTGGCGGCATCGGCGTGACGGAAGAAGGGAAGGCGTCCGGAGTGCTCACCTCTTGACTGCCCGCCTGTTCACCACAGGCGGCAAGAGACAGTGCGAAGACAACTAACGCAAGCAGTTGAATCCTGCCCATCGTTTTTCTCCCACAAGATGTAGACGCTTCGGAGAGCCTAGCGTTGCACGCTCACAGACGCGATGGACAAGCAGTCACCCGGTTCACAACCCCCGCTGGCTACCCCGCCGTGCTATACTTCCCCCTGGTGATCCCATCATGACACCCCTGCGCCCCGCCGGCCGACGGGCAGTCGCGAATTGTTGTTGTATGGATGTCTGCCCACAAGAGGCAAGAGCGAGACGCGCAATAGCTTGCCGGCTCTTACGCAACGGCAAGCGAACCGAGAGCACCGCAAGTCATTGGGGCGCTCTCGGTCTGGAGAGTAAGGAGGGCTCATCATGCACAGACGGATAATTATGCTTGCGGGCCTTGCGGCCATTATGGTCGTCCTTGCCGCTTACCTGGGACTCTCCCACGGCGTGCGAGCGTGGCTCGCCGAGGGCTCGCTTGAGCCTACGGAGGCAGCGCAGGAGAGGACGCTCGCCACCAAGCATGCAGAGATGACGCTGCCTGCTGAGCTAGTGCCGGAGGGTGCACCGTCGATGGCTGCCCTCCCCTTCATTGATGACTTCGAGGGCCCCTGGCCAGGGGCATGGGAAGGGAGGTCGGGGGGCGACCCGGACTGGAGCCGGGTGGACTGCAACTCCCATAGCCCGACCCACAGCGCGTCGGCAAGCGGGGACCCCACCTGCACCACGTACGGCAACGGCCTCGAGCGCTGGATGGTATACGGGCCCTTCGACCTGAGGGAAGCGACCGCCGGGGGGGTCCAGTTCTGGTTCGACCTTGACACCATGGACAACGACTGGCTGATCGCCATGGTGTCGACCGACGGAAACAACTGGTACGGCGGTGGCCCTGACGGCGACAGCGGGGGCTGGGCGAACAGCTGGGCCGGGTTCTTCCCCGTCGACTTTGGAGACCCCGGCTGCCCCGTTTGCCCCGTTCTGGGACGAGCGCGGGTCTGGTTTGCCTTCATATTCCGGAGCAACGAAGTCGACACGGCTACAGGGGCATGGGTCGACGATGTCTGTATCTGGCGGGATGATCCTTCCGTTTGTGGCGGCCCCACGCCGACGCCCACACCTACGCCCACACTTGTGCCCTTAGCTACGCCCACACCTACGCCTACACCTACGCCTACGCCCACACCCACACCCACACCCACGCCGACACAGACGCTCACCATCCCCGCCCACAGCTGGGCCAACTTTGCCTGGACGGGCGATACTGTCTCCCCCCAGGAGCTGGCCCACTGCTTCAACGACCAGAAGATCGCCGCCATGTACCGCCTGGACCCTGAGACGCAGAACTTCGAGCGGTGGTTCCTTAGTCATGACGAGTTGACCACCATGGGTGACGTCGCCCAATTCGATGTCCTGTTCGCCTTCAACGCCAGCCGCCAGCCGGCCACCTGCGAGATGCCCGACCTCGCGCCGGTGGCCCCCCGGACGTTCACTATCCCCGCCGGGAGTTGGGGCAACTTTGCCTGGACGGGCGATACTGCCTCCCCCGGGGAGGTAGCCCACTGCGCCAACACCTACAAGATCGTCGTCATGTACCGCCTGGACGCTGAGACGCAGAACTTCGAGCGGTGGTTCCTTAGTCATGACGAGTTGACCACCATGGGTGACGTCGCCCCATTCGATGCCCTGCTGGCCTTCAACGCCAGCCGCGTGCCGGCCATCTGCACACCATGAACGGCGGCTAATCCCTGCGAGTTCTGCTGGAGGCCATCGCCAGCGTTGCGGTCCGCGGCGGCGGTGGAGCCCCTGACGGCGGTCATCTCGGTGGGCGAGGACAACCGCTACGGCCATCCAGCGCCCGCGACGCTCGACAGGCTGGGCAGCCGGCCCGTCTTCCGCACCGACCTCAACGGCGACGTGGAGATGAGCACGGATGGACGGAAGCTGTGGATCAAGACGGAGAGGGAGGGAGAGTAGGGCCAGTTCGCCCTACGGTTCCTCCACTTCACGGGTCCAGATACGTAGGTCGTGATTGAAGACTTCCACAATGTACGAGCGCGAGCCGCCGCTTAGCAGCGTGAAGCCTGTTTTGGGCTGAGTGGCCGGAGGATACTCCGTCTTTACGTATTCAGCCTCGAACGGACCCTCACGACGGTCTCCAGGCCCCACGATTTGCACGGTCATGTTGCCCCCAACGGCCCGAAGAGATTGGACCTCCGACCCGCGGACGGTCTCTACGACCCCAGTGCCTTTCCGGAGTTCAGCCTGGTACAGGCGCCCGGTGGGCGCCAACTGAAGTATGACCGTATCCGCGGTGTAGCGGAGAGGCGAAGCTGCTTCTCGGACCACGACCTCAATCTCCACTTCTTCGCTTTGCCGCTCTGGGCTAGAGTCTGTAGTCTCCTCCACTGCAACGCTCCTTTCAGGCGCTAAGCGCGCATCATGGTATCCTCTGCGCTCCGCCGACGCCTTGGGGGAATCCATTTTCCTGCCAATCGTCCAGCAGGCCGCGTAGCGCAGCTCTGGTGGTTTCCGCTTCGGTCTCGGCCAACTCTCCGCGGATCTCAGTAAGCTGTGCCTCGAGGCGTTGTATGTCTGCTTCGTCACGTTCGACACCCTGCCGGATCGACTCCTTGCAGTAAGAGATTAGGTCGACGGTGAACTCCTCTTGGGCCAGCAGGCTCCACAATTGTTCGTACGCAAACACGCGCCAGATCTTGGCGAGGGCTCGCACCACCGCCTCCTCGATGCTCATGCCCCGCCGTTCGGCCGCTGCGCCAAGGTCGTGCCGCACGTTTGGCACGATCACTCCGCTCCGGTGCTGGTACCATGTGGTACTGAGAGTGATGACCCTGTTCTCTTGCCAGCGAGCAACGACGTGCTGCCTCTGCGGGCTAGACGGTTCAAGCGCCGCAACGCTTTCCAGAGCATCTCGCAACATTTCCTTGTACGGTAGCGAAAGCGACGAAATCTGGTGTAGCGTAAGCCACCCCAGGTAGTGTTCAGCCGGAAATCGTTCCATCGCGGCGGGGTCATGAAGCTCAATCTTCTCAACGTAGATCGCCTCGTGATCCGCCCAGTAGTACGCGAAGTTAATTCGCGCTACCTTCTTCGGCTCGAACAGCGGCATGGCCTGATCCTTGCTTTGCCATCCCTTGTCTTGCATCCACTTGTCCAGCCTTTGAGCCAGCCGGAAAAGGCCAATCTCTTCGGCCGCCGCGATGGCGAGCCACATCAAGACTGCGAATGCCAGCAGCCCGCCAACAAGCCACAAGACGGCGGTCAGCACGGCGATGTAATGGCCCGCTACTATAGCCGAAACTCCGGCCACCAAGAGCAGAATGATTCTAGGGTGCAACAGAATCCTGCCCATCGTTTCTCTCCCACAAGAAGTAGACGCTTCGGAGAGCCTGGCGTTGCACGCCCACGGACGCGATGGACAAGCAGTCACCCGGTTCACAGCCCCCGCTGGCTGCCCCCGCGTGCTATACTTCCCCCTGGTGACATCGCCATGACCGCCCTCCGCCCCGACGGCCGCCAGCCCGACCAGATGCGCCAGCTGCGCATCACCCCCAGCTACCTCGCCCACGCCGAGGGCTCCGCCCTCATCGAGCTGGGGCAAACCATCGTCCTCTGCGCCGTCAGCGTCGAGAGCAGGCTGCCGCCCTTCCTCCGCGGCTCCGGCTCCGGCTGGGTCACCGCCGAGTACGGCATGCTCCCTCGCTCCACCAACACCCGCAGCCCCCGGGAGGCCGCCCTCGGCCGCGTCGGTGCCCGCACCCACGAGATCCAGCGGCTCATCGGCCGCTCCCTGCGGGCCGTCTGCAAGCTCGACCTCCTCGGCGAGCGCACCCTCACCGTGGACTGCGACGTCATCCAGGCCGACGGCGGCACCCGCACCGCTGCCATCACCGGCGCCTACGTCGCCCTGCGCCAGGCCTGTGAGCTACTGGCCCAGCGCGACGAAATCGCCTCCACGCCCCTGCGCTGCCCCGTAGCCGCCACCAGCGCCGGCGTCGTCGACGGCGTGCCCGTGCTCGACCTCTGCTACGATGAGGACGCCCGCGCCGAGGTGGACTTCAACGTGGTGATGACCGCCGACGGCGAGCTGGTGGAGGTCCAGGGCACGGGCGAGAGCCACCCCTTCAGTCGCCAGGCGATGAACGACCTGCTGGACCTGGCGGAGACAGGCATCCGTCGCCTGTTCGAGGCCCAAAGGAACGCCCTGGCCGAGGTCGGTATACCCGACCCCTAGGCTGTACTATCCCCGAGTTGTAGCGACACCGGGCCCGTTAAGGTGAGACCCTTCGCTGCGCTCAGGGTGACAGCGACGGCTAGCGTCATTCTGAGCGAAGCGAAGAATCCCAGCCACACCTCGAAGACAGTACGCCCTAGCCGTACTCTCCCAGGAAGGTGCCCCCCAGGATGTGCACGTGGCCGTGCTGCTGGCTCTGCATGGCGTCCATGCCGAAGTTGGAGAGCAGGCGAAAGCCGTTGGGGCAGTGCTCCTGGCCCATGCGCACGGCGATCTCCCCCACCCGACCCATGTTCCGCCACAGCTCCTCCTGAGTCACGTGGCGCTTGGGGACGGCCAGGAGCATCACCGGCACCCAGTGCAGCCGGTTGCGAAACACCATCACCTCGTCGTCCTCATAGACGATCTCCGCCTCCCCCTCATGGGCAACGATTTGGCAAAAAGTACACCGATAGCGCACGCTGGCCCCCCTGATCGAAGCGTCGTCTTATTGATTGCGCCTGCCTGCCGGCATCAGCCACACGCTGAACCGCCCCGCGCGAAGGCAGGGCCATTCTAGCGGCCCAGGACTCGAAGGATCAACGCCGCCGATCCTTTGCGCAAAGCCAGGGATTACGCTATCATCCGCCCAGGAGGCTCTTTGGCAGAGATACGCCCATTCCGCGGCCTTCACTATCAGGCTGGCCAGGTCGACGACCTGGCCAGGGTGATAGCGCCCCCCTACGACATCATCTCCCCCGATGAGCAGCGAACCCTCCACGCCAGGAGCCCTCACAACATCGTACGCCTGGAGTACGGCGAAGCCCATGACGACGACTCCGAGCAGAACAACCGCTACACGCGGGCGGCGGCCACCCTGGCCCAGTGGCTAGCCTCCGGCGTCCTCGTACAGGATGACAGGCCGGCATTCTACGTCTACGACCAGGAGTTCGAGCACGACGGCACGCGCTATCACCGTCGCGCCCTCCTCACGCGAGTGGGCCTAGAGGAGTGGGCGAAGGGAACCATCCGCCCCCACGAGCACACCATGGCTCGGCCCAAGGAGGATCGCCTCCGCCTTCTGAGAGCCTGTCGCGCCAACATCAGCCCTGTCTTCGCCCTCTACCGCGGTCCGCAGGGAGTCGTCAGCAGCGCCCTCCGAGACGCCACAAGGGGCCGAAGCCCTCTGGCGGTGGCCGAGGATGCCAAGGAAAGGCATACCCTCTGGCCAATCAGCGAAGAGAAAGTGCAGCGATGGCTGCAGCAGCAGCTCGCTCCCGCCACCCTGTACATCGCCGACGGCCACCACCGCTACGAGACGGCCCTGGCCTATCGGAACGAGCGGCGGGCGGTCGCTGCCTCCTGGACGGGCCAGGAGGCGGAGAACTTCGTCCTAGCGGGCCTCACCGCCGCCGAGGACCCGGGCCTGCTGATCCTGCCGATCCACCGCCTGGTGCGGTTGCCCCGGGCTGACGACAGCATACTCGAGCGCCTGCGACAACACGTGGCGGTGGAGGAGGTAACGCCAGCGCAGAGATATGGCCAGGCCGCGCCACATCGGCTGCTGGAGCTGGTCGCCGAGCGTGGCAGGTCAGCGAGCGCCTTCGGCCTGTGCT
>CAZSHQ010000009.1:0-18044 GCA_964606995.1 uncultured Dehalococcoidia bacterium
AATCCGCATAGCGACACCATTCTAGGTGTCACCCATGTTTCTGAACGAGATCAGGATATCTCCCCCTGTAGCGAATCCGTGGGAGCGTGCGTCCTTATAAGCGGATGCCCGCCGCAGACCGTTGCGCCAATGAGCGAGGGGTGTCCACCGGGCTGAGGATGCCACAGGGCACGCACCACCCGGCGCGCACCTAACGGCGGGGAGCGTCACACGATGCATATCTTGAGATCGGCCCGAGCGCGGATGGCGGCAGCGGTTGTGCTGTTCGTCCTGCTCCTGGTCGCCATCTCGGCGGTGGCGGTCTTGAGCGCCCGCGATCATCAGTCGCGGCTGAAGTCGCTGGAGCAAACCTCCCTGGCCGCTACCACTCTGGAGCACGCGCGTGCACAATTCCACTTAGAGACCAGTATTCTTGCCAGCCTGGTGCTTACGGAAGAGCCTGCACTGATTGACGAGTACCGCATAGCTCAAGCGGAGCTACACCAGGACCTGGAGCAAGCGCGAGCCCTGGCCCTGGCTAGAGGCGACACGGACGACCTGGCGACACTTGAAGAGGTGGCTGGGCAGATGAGCACGCTCGAGCAGCTGGGCGAGCTCGCCATCCCCATCGTGGCCGCCGGCGACGCGGATATGCTAAGGGAGCTGCTGACGACCTATCAGGGCGAGGCTTGGGTTAGCGGAGAGGAGGCAGTCTACGGCGTGGAGGAGGCAGTCCAGCGAAAGCAAGAGGCGTTGGCCTCAGAGCGCGCGGAAGCAGCTCGCGATGCCGACATCACTCTGTTGACCCTTGCCGGCCTCGGCAGCGTCGCTTTCTTGCTGGCAGTCGGCGGGGCTCTAGCCCTCAGCGCCTCGGTGGTCCGCCCGCTGGCCTCCCTGCGGGCGAAAGCCAGAGCGATCACAGCGGGTGACTTGCAGATCAGGGCGGACGTCTCCGGGCCGGAGGAGATGGCCTCGCTGGCCCAGGACTTCAACGAGATGACGGAGGCCCTGCTGAAGAGAACCAGCGAGCTTCAGCGGCGCCACCAGCATCTCTCCCTTCTGCACAAGGCTGTATCAGCGTTTAGCCAGACCCTCAGTACCCACGCCGTGCTGACCTTGAGCCGCAAGCTGGTCTCCGAGTGCCCGGGAAGTCGGCACGTTACGGTGTGGGAGGTGCAAGACGGTGAGGCCCGCCGTTGGGCCAGCAATGGCCACAGGCGATCGGAAAACCCGGGCGTCGCAGCTTCTCCCGCTAGCGCCGAGCGGGTGAAGCTCACCGCCAGCCAGGGCACGCCCCTCATCATTCCGGAAAGTGGCGATGGAGCAGCCAAGGGGGCCAAACCATCGGGCGACGGGGGCGGCAGACTCTACCTTCCACTGGGTCAGAGAAGGCCTGCCCACCACGTTCTAGAGGTGGAGCTAATCAAGACACCAACCCCGACCGCCGACGACATCACGCTTATCCACGCCCTTGGCATGGAGATCGGCATAGCTCTGGACAGGGCGCAGCAGTACGAGGAGGCTCGAGAGCAGGCTGACCGGGACTTTCTCACGGGCCTATACGGCCATCGCGCCCTCCAGGGCGAGCTGGAGCGTGCCCTGCAAGCATCGTCCCGGCGAGGTGAGCCGCTGGCTATCGTGGCGACGGACATCAACAACTTCAAGCTGTTCAACGACACCTACGGCCACTCGGCCGGAGACCAAATTCTCAAGATGATCGCCGAGCACCTGGCCGAGCTCTGCCAGGACAACGGCCTGGCAAGTCGCTTTGGCAGCGATGATTTCATGGTCATCCTGCCGAAGGCCGACAGGGAGGCCGCATTTGCCTTCGCTCAGTCAGTTCAGGGGTGGCTATCCGAAAAACACTTCCAGGTTCGCGGCGGCGAGCGCATTCCCATATCCGTAAGCTGTGGCGTGGCTGCCTCTCCTGAGGACGGCCACAGACGCCACGAGCTGCTAGCGGTGGCCGACGCCAACCTCTACGAGTCCAAGCGCCTGGGAGGCAAGATCATCGGACGGCCCGAGAGCCAGAAGGAGAAGGCAGAGCTGCGCAAGCTGGGCACCTTCGGCATGCTGGAGAGCCTGGTGACCTCTGTGGACAATAAGGATCACTACACTAAGGCCCACAGCGAGAACGTGACCGACTATGCGGTCCTGCTGGCCCAGGAGTTGGGCCATTCCGAGCAGGTCCAGAGGACGCTGCGCATTGCCGGCCTGGTTCACGACGTGGGCAAGATCTGCATACCCGATCGCATTCTCAGAAAGCCCGGCCCTCTCACGCCCGGCGAGTACGAAATCGTGAAGCACCACGTGGTCATTGCCCAGCACCTGCTTGTCGATCTGCCGAACGTCGACCAGGTACGGGATGCCGCCCTGAATCACCACGAGCGATTCGACGGCACGGGTTACCCCAGGGCTCTGAAGGGGGAACAGATACCGCTGCTGGGGCGCATCATGGCCATCGCCGACGCGTTCTCGGCCATGATCCTGGACAGGCCGTATCGTAAGGGGCGAACCACAAGGGAGGCCCTGGCCGAGCTTCAGCGCTGCGCCGGCACGCAACTGGACCCGCAGCTGGTGGAGGCGTTCGTGCGAGCGGTCGAACGACGGGAAGCCGTCGCCAAGCCCAGCAGAGCGTAGTGGCGCCACGCCTGTCTACTGCCCAATGCTCAGCCTGTAGATGAGCCAGCGGGGGAGGCCTGCCGCCTCCATCTTCTTTTGGGTAGCGGCGATATCGTACTCCAGGCGATGAAGGGTGACGGTGCGGGCATCGCCGTCGTACACGGCATAGGAGGCGCGGGCGTCGCCATCGCGGGGCTGGCCGACTCCGCCGGGGTTGATGATAAGACGCCTGTCGGCCAACTTAACCGTCGTTCCATCCTCCAGGTAGTACATCTGGCAGCCCTCCTTCGCCTTTTCGTCCTCCACCACCAGCATCGGCACGTGGGTATGCCCCACCAAGCTGAAGGGCGTCTGCTGGCGTTGGAAGTGGGCCAGAGCGGCGTCAGGGGAGTGGAGGTACTCCCAGATGGGCCAGCGCAGGGTGCCGTGCACCAAGGTGAAGTCCCCCTCCTGGACGACGTGAGGCAGGTTCTCCAGATAGTGCCGCTCTTCGGGCGAAAGCTGAGCAGCTGTCCAGTGGGCGGCAGCGGCGGCATCGCGGTTGAAGTCGTCGGTGGGCAGGAGACCGATGGCGGCATGGTCGTGGTTGCCGGGCACGCAGCGCAGGTCGAGGCGGCGAAGGCGGGCCATGCAGGCAGCGGGGTCGGGGCCGTAGCCCACGATGTCGCCCAGGCACCATACCTGGCCGAGGGCGTTCTCACCCTCGGCGTGGCGGAGGACGACCTCCAACGCCTCTAGGTTGGAATGAACGTCGGCGATGATGGCGATACGCACTCTGCCTACAGCATATCATCCGGTGGGTCAAGGCTGCACACCCGCCTGGTGGCAGGCTTCAGCGTCTACCGCCGATAGCTTATAATCGGGCCTATGAAGGTTTCCGATCTGGGAGAGTTCGGCCTCATCGCCCGCTTGGCCGAGGCCTTCGCCAGGGCCGGCCAGCCATCTTCCCTTGTCATCGGCATCGGCGACGATGCCGCCGCCTGGAGAGCCAGTGGCGTCCAGCTCGTCACCACCGATACGCTCATCGAGGGCACCCACTTCTCCCTGGCGCACGTCCCCTGCCGAGACCTTGGCTGGAATGCCCTGGCGGTGAACGTGAGCGACATCGCCGCCATGGGCGGCATCCCCGAGCAGGCTCTCTTGACCCTGGCGCTGCCACCCCAGACGGAGGTGACCGACGTGGACGAGCTTCTGGCCGGGATGCTGGAGGCAAGCAGCGAATACGGCACAGCCATTGTGGGCGGGGACATCGTTGGCTGCGATACGACGATGGTGACGGTCACCCTCATCGGCAGAGCGCTGGTCGATGATCGAGGCCAGCCGCTGCTAATGACCCGCAGCGGTGCCCAGGCCGGCGACGCGATAGCGGTGACGGGGTATCTGGGCGACTCCGCTGGCGGCCTGCGCACCCTTTTGGGGGAGAGCGCAGGCTCGGCGGAGGCCGCCGACTACCTGAGGCGGGCCCATTTGCACCACAGGCCGCCTGTGGCCATTGGCCAGATGGCTGCCCAGGAAGGGGTGCGAGCGGCCATCGATGTCAGCGACGGCCTCCTCCAGGACCTGGGTCACGTCTGCCAGGCCAGCGGCCTGGGGGCCATCGTCCACGCCCAGAAGATACCGATCAGCCCTGCGCTGCGGCAGGCCTTCCCCCAGGATGCCCTGGCCCTGGCCTGCGGTGGCGGCGAGGACTACCAGCTCCTGCTGGTGGCGCCGCCAGAGGCCATCGAGCGCGTGCAGGACAAGGCCGAGGTGCCCATCGCTGTCATCGGGGAGATGGTGACCGACCGCGAGCATCGCATCCGCTTGCTGAGCGAGGACGGCCGTGAGCTGGCCCCGCCACCGGCTGGCTGGGACCACCTGCGAGGGGCAGCGTGGCGACGGTAGCGGCCTCCCTTACCCTCAAGAGCAAGAGCCCCGCTCAGACGCGGCGCATCGGCGCCCGTCTGGGGCGATTGTTGCAAGCGGGGGACATCGTGCTCCTCTCGGGTGAGCTGGGTTCGGGCAAGACCTGCCTTGTGCAGGGCATCGGCCGGGGCCTGGCGGTGCCTGAGCCTGTGACCAGCAAGTCGTTCGTCCTCCTGGGCGAATATCAGGGCCGACTGACACTCTATCACGGCGATCTCTACCGCCTGGAGGACCCCCTGGAGGCGGAAGAGCTGGCCCTGACCGAATACTGCGCCGAGGGAGCCCTGGTGGTGGAGTGGGCTGACCGAGCCTGGGAGGTCTTCCCGCCCGAGCACCTGCTGGTGAGGCTGGACATCAGCGGCGCCAGGGAGCGCGACCTGACGCTCGAGGCGCACGGCGAGCGCTACGAGCGGCTGCTGGCGGCCTTCGCCCGCGGCCAGCGCAGGCGGTCATAGGAGAGCAAGGGTGGAGCTCGCCATCGATACCGCCTCCGACATGGCCAGCGTGGGCCTATCTCAAGAGGGTGCCCTCGTCGCCGAGATAACCTGGCGCTGCCCCCGCAACCACTCGACGGAGCTGCTGCCCACGCTGCAGTACCTCATGCAGCGGGCGGACGTGGACAAGAGTGACCTTAGGGCCATCTTTGTCTGCATCGGGCCGGGCAGATACACCGGCCTGAGGGTGGGCGTGAGCACGGCCAAGGGGCTGGCCTTCGCCCTGAGGCTGCCCCTGGTGGGCGTGGGCCGCCTGGAGACGGATGCTTACCAGCACGCCGACTACCCCGGCCCCATCTGCCCTATCCATCGGGCTGGTCGGGGCGATCTGGCCTGGGCCGTTTACGCTCGTGGCGCCTCGGGCTGGCGCGAGGTCGTGCCGCCTCGGCTGTCATCGCTGGATGGCTTGCTGGGGGCGGCAAGACGGCGGCTCAAGAGGGCTCTGTTCTGCGGCGAAATATCGGAGGAGTTGGCCGAAGCATTGAGAGAGGCGTTGGGGCGCCAAGCCGCCGTCGGGCCAGCGGCCATGTCGGTACGACGGGCGGGCTTCATCGCCGAGCTGGCCTGGCGGAGGCTGGCTGCCGGCCAGACGGACGATGCCGCCAGCCTCAAGCCCATCTACCTGCGAGAGGCGGTTGTCGCCCAACCGCGCGGCGGCGGTCGCAAGTAAGGAGGGAACCCCATGCAGCGAACGCTGGTGCTCATCAAGCCCGACGCCATGCAGCGAGGCCTGGCGGGGGAGATCATCGCCCGCCTGGAGCGACGGGGCCTGCGCATCGTCGCTATGCGCATGCTTCACATGGACGAGGCCCTGGCTCGCCAGCACTACGCCGCCCATGAGGGGAAAGCCTTCTTCCAGGGCTTGCTCCAGTACATCACCTCGAGCCCCATCATCGCCGCCGTCTTCGAGGGGAAAAACGCCGTGGAGATAGCGCGTCAGTCCATGGGAGCAACCAACCCCGCCCAGGCCGCGCCGGGCACTATCCGCGGCGACCTGGGCATAGATACCGGCCGCAACCTGGTGCACGGCTCCGATTCTCTGGAGGCCGCCGAGAAGGAGATCCGCCTGTTCTTCCAGGAGGGGGAGATGTTCAGCTACGAGCGCAGCATCGACCCCTGGGTGTTCGAGTAGGACGCTACTGAATGCGCACTACCGGCGTGGCCTGCCGGTACAGGCCCTCCAGGTCGTAGAAATGGCGCTCGTCGGGGCCGAAGATGTGGACGATGATGTCGCCCAGGTCAAGGAGCACCCAGCCCGACGCCGGCGCCCCCTCGCGGCCGTAGGGGGTGATGCCGTCTTTGGCCAGCTCGGAGTCGATGGCATCGCAGAGGGCCTGCATCTGGCGAACGGTCTGGGCGCTGGCGATCACGAAGTAGTCCGCGAACAGGGTGACCTTGCCGATATCCAAGAGGAGGATATCCTCGGCCTGCCTATCGGCCAGGAGATCGACGATTCTGCGAGCGAGGGTTTCCCCTTCCAGATGGCCTCCCACTTCAGTCAAGACTAAAAACATTATAACATAGGCAGTGGCGATGGGTAGGAAGCGAATGATCATGGCCATGAGCGGGGGAGTAGACTCCTCCACAGCGGCGGCCCTTCTGGTACGCCAGGGGTACGAGGTGGTGGGCGTGACTATGCGCCTGTGGACGATGGAGAACCCCGACGCGCTTGTGGATCTTCGCCGCTGTTGCTCGCCGCAGGAGATCGAGGACGCCCGCACGGTCTGCCATGCCTTGGGCATCCCTCATCACGTCATCAACTTCGAGCCGGAGTTCGCTTCATCGGTGGTGGACTACTTCTGCCAGGAGTACCTGCGGGGGCGCACGCCCAACCCCTGTCTGGCCTGCAACCAGTACATTAAGTTTCGACTGCTGCTGACCAAGGCGTTGGCCTTGGACGGCGACTACCTGGCCACCGGCCACTACTGTCGCATCGTCGAGAATGGCCATAGCCACGAACTGTGGCGGGCCAGGGACGAGGGCAAGGATCAGTCTTACGTGCTGTACATGCTGGGGCAGGAGGAACTGCCGCGGCTGCTCTTCCCCCTGGGCGAGTATACAAAGGGGGAGGTGCGCCGGATGGCGGCGGAGATGGGCCTGCCGACGGCCACCAAGCGTGGTAGCGCGGACATCTGCTTTGTTCGCCAGGGCCACTATCGCTCCTTCCTGGCCGAGCGCTTCCCTCAGCAGCCGGGCGACATCGTGGACAGCAGCGGAAGCGTCGTGGGCCGCCATGGGGGCATTGGTGGATACACCGTCGGGCAGAGGCGAGGCCTACCGGCCAGGGGTGGAAGGGAGCCCCTATACGTCCTGAGCGTGAACCCGGTGACCAACACTGTCATCGCCGGCGGCGAGGATGAGCTTCTGAGCGACGCGCTCTGGGCGGAGAAGCTCTCCTTCGTCTCGGGCCAGACGCCGCGGGAGCCGCTGGCTGTCGAGGCCAAGATACGCTATCGCAGCCAGGCGGCGCCAGCTCTGCTCACGCTGCACGATGGGCGAGCGGAGGTCCGCTTCGAGCGGCCCCAGCGGGCCATAACCCCCGGCCAGGCGGTGGTCTTCTACCGGGGCCAGAAGGTTCTGGGTGGCGGCATCATCGCCGAAAGCGCCGGCGGCCCCGCTCATCCTGAGTCTGTCGCCTCCCGCTCATCCTGAGCATGTCGAAGGATAAGCGGGGGCCCATGGTTCGACAAGCTCACCATGAGCGGCGGACAAGCTCACCATGAGCGGCTGCAAAGGCTCACCACAGTTGTTCAGATCGCGCTTGACCTGTGCTATAATGAGCGCCCAGCCCTGCCAGCGGGCAGCCCTTTTAGCTTAGGAGGTCGCGCCTATGGGCATCGACAGTTTGGCGGACGTGCGGGACGTAACCATCATAGCCTTCACCATCGCCGGGACGGTCCTCTTTCTGGCGGCCATTGTCGTGACCGTGGTGGTGGGCATGGCTGCCACCGGCGCCTTCCGGGCGGCGCGCCGCCTGATCGATGAAGGGGTCAAGCCGATGGTGAGTAACGTGCGGGGGACGGTCACCTTCGTCTCAGACACGGCGGTATCGCCCATCATTCGCGCTTACGGCCTCCTGTCGGGGGTCAGGCGAGGGCTGGGTGTGCTGAGCGGGCTAGCGCAGAGAGGGGGAGGCGGCAAGGGCCGCCAGAAGGGACGGAAGAAATGATGAGGTTCCTTTTCGGATTCATCCTGGGTGCGATTACGGGGGCTGCTTGGGCCACTCTGATGGCTCCCGCTCCCGGCCGCGAGACGCGGCAGCGGCTGGAGGAGGCCTGGCGAGAGCGCACCAGCGAAGAGACGCGAGAGCGGGCCCAGGGGGCGATAAGGCTGGCGCGCGGGGGCGTGGAGACAGCGCGTCGGCGGGTGGAGGAGGCCCTGAGAGCCGGGCGGGAGGCCAAGGAGGAGGCGGAAGAGGAGATGCAGGCCCGCCGCGAAGAGGTCATCAAGGACAGCGGCGAATAGAGCGGCCCAGGTCAAAGCAAGATCCCCCGCTGGTCGGGGGATCTTTCGTCTGTTGCTCAACGCGTCGGCGTAGCTGGCGGAGGGGGTGGGATTCGAACCCACGGTCCGCCTAAGGCGGACACACGCTCTCCAGGCGTGCCTGATCAACCACTCCAGCACCCCTCCTGGAGTCGGCCTTGGCGGAGGGGGAGGGATTCGAACCCCCGGTGAGCGCAAGCCCACACCG
This sequence comes from uncultured Dehalococcoidia bacterium, assembly GCA_964606995.1. Taxonomy (GTDB): domain Bacteria; phylum Chloroflexota; class Dehalococcoidia; order SM23-28-2; family SM23-28-2; genus SM23-28-2. The sequence continues at coordinate 8,692 of CAZSHQ010000009.1, forward strand.
CTTTTCGAGAGCGGCACCATAAGCCTCTCGGTCACCCCTCCGAGGGCTATTATAGCACCAGGGGGAGGCCGGACCTCAGGGACAATTTCCCGTTGCAGGAACTTCAGGGGAGGTGTATACTGTTGTCCCTTCAGACTGCGATTCTGGATAGAGGAGCGTGACGCTGGCATGGCGTTTGAGGAGCGACGTCAAGCAATCCGCAAGCTTCAGGATATTCGAGGTTCGAAGGTACTCGTTCACTTTCTAAGCGACCGCCGCATCGCAGGAAACGCGCCCATCTTTGGCATGAGGACACAGCTCGGAGGCGAGGCGTACCGCCTCATCTATGAGCACATTCGCACTATAGGGAAGCCAGACAAGTTAGACCTCTTCTTGCATACCTCCGGTGGCCACCTAGATAGCGTTTGGCCCCTCGTCTCTCTATGCAGATCGGCCTCGAAGACGTTTTCAGTCTTGGTGCCGATGCACGCACTGAGCGGAGGGACGCTTTTGTGTCTCGGTGCGGACAACATCCTCATGTGCGAGGCCGCAGTGCTGAGCCCTATTGATCCGTCAACAGCCAATCCGTTCAATCCGAAGGAAGGGGATAGGCCAGTTGAGATCAGTGTCGAGGATGTCATGTCGTACTTTGACCTGGCAAGAGGAGAGAAAGAAGGAGACACAGCTGTAGTCGGACTCAAGTCAGAGAACCACATCCTTGACGTCTTCAAGACACTAACTACACAGGTTCATCCGCTGGCCCTAGGCAATGTCAAGCGGGTGCACTCCCACATCAGGGAGATTGCGAGGCGGCTACTGGAGCTCCATGTGAGGGGGGAAGGCGCAGAGGAGCGGATCAAGCGAGTGGTCAGTACTCTGACAGAGGAACTCTACTCCCACGCTCATCAGATCGGCCGCGTGGAGGCAACGCAAATTCTGGGCGATGACTTAGTCGTCCTGCCTTCGGAAAAGGAAGAGGCGGCCATGTGGGAACTGTATAGGCATTACGAGGATTTCTTTGAGTTGGCAGATACATTCAACGTGAAAGAGTGGATGCGAGAAGATGAGGAAAAGGAGCTAGCAGCAACCGGTGGTGTCATAGAAAGTGAAGGGATGTCGCATCTATTTAAGGGCACAACCAAGGTTAGGCGCATGTCCGAGATACCTAAGGGGGTGCAGCTTCAGATTACCCCTGGGCAGAAATTGCCTCTCTTTCCGGGCTTCGCTAGCAAGATCAACCTTGAGCCCATAGGACAGGGATGGTATCCTAATAAGGATGGGGTGTAGGCGATGGCAAATGATGACTTCCCCTCCATTGTGATGAGCGAAAGCGGTCTTTTGGCTCCGAATTCGACCAGGACCAGCAGCTCCGCTGAGGCGGACGACCTGGAGACTTGTTTGGATGTGCCGCTCGGGGAGAGCCGTGAGACCCAGCCTCAGTTCCGCGGAAAAATCTTCCGCATCATTGATGGCCAGCTCTTCATCGTCGATCCAGGCTCACCGCCGCCAGTCCCTCGCACGTAGTACTGCACTGTCCTAGAAGCTCCACATTGCATTGACAAGCCATCAGACTCCGCCCGTTCCTCAAACAATCTATGAACGGGCTGTCATGATGGACACGTCGGCCTACGTCGCATTTGTCGAACGACGCCCTGATGCCCTGGCATTCAGCGCCTCGCTTTGGTCGAGACGCTTTCCGCGATACGTGACCTCAGCCGTTATCGCCGAGACACACCGTCGCTTGTTGTTCCGTCATGGCTACGAAGCGGCCGATCGGTTCCTCATGGCCGTATATGCTGGGGAGGCGACCATTGTCCGTCCGACCGAGGACGACGAAGACGAAGCCGTACGGCTACTCCGCAAGTATTCAGACCTAAGACTCACTTTCTGCGACGCGCTCACCATGGCCGTCATGATCCGTATGAGTGTCGTCCTAGCCTTCACCTATGACCATAGGCATTTCTGGGCAGTGGGGTTCATCGCTGTTCCGCCTCTTAACATTTAGGATGGCTGTGAGCCCTCCGCCGCTACCGCCAGCCAGAGCCGTGCCCGTACGCTGGGCATAGGTCAGGGCTATTCGTAGCATCACAGCAGCCGCGGCTGGGGGGCGGATGGCGGCCGCTCGTCAGCGCCCAGGAGCGTGGCCATCTGGCGAGCGTTGCGCACGGCGTGGTCCTGATAGCAGTTGTTCATCAGCACGTGCACTCGCTCCGCCTGCTCCGCCAGCCTCTGGATGGGCGATACCCACTCCTTGAGCTCGTCCTCGGAGTACAGGTAGCGGAAGCGCTCGCTGGCGGTGATCCCTTTGCGCTCCCACATCTCCCGATTGCGGCCGTGGAAGCGCACCAGGGCATCGGGCGCCGTCGCCTCGGCCAGGGGCGGCACGCTGGAGCGGAAGCCCTGGGGTTCGTCCACGCAGACGAAGGGGATGCGCTCCTCGGCCAGGAAACGCAGGGTGCGCTCGCGGCTCCTGTCCGAGAGCCAGCGGTTGTTGCGGAACTCCACGGCGACGGTGTACTGGGATAGCCGCTCTTCCTTCACCTCCAGGATGTAGTCCGTGCTTTCGGCGGCGGGCATGAACCAGGGCGGGAACTGGAAGAGCACCACCCCCAGCTTGCCGGCGCTGTCCAGGGGCAGGAGGGCAGAGGCGAAGCGCTGCCACATCTCGTCCCGCAGCTCGGACGGCAGGTCGCGATAGTAGAGGTTGGCTTTCTGGCGAGCCTCGGCGTCCAGGGCCTCGCGCACGTCCTTGGGCAGCGACCTCACCTGCGTCGGGTGATGGGTGAACAGGGCGTAGGCCTTCAGGTCGAAGGTGAAGTCGGCCGGGGTGCGCTCCACCCAGAGCCCGGCGTTGCGCTCCGAGGGGAGGCCGTAGTAGGTGCTATCCACCTCCACGATGGGGAAGTTCTGGGCGTAGAACTGGAGGCGCCCGGCGGGCGTGCTCACCTCGGGCGGGTAGAAGGCGCCGCTCTCGACGAGCGTGGGGTCGGTCCAGGAGCAGGTGCCGACCAGGATGCGCGCGGTCATGGCGATCCGTATTATGGCGCGAGGCGAGCCAAATATCCAGGTCTGGTAGAGCAGGGTCAAACCAGCGGCGATGTTCCGTGAGTGAGCCTGGCTCATTCTCGGTGGGTGAGGGGTTTTCGGGCCATCGCGCGGGTTGAAACCCGCGCCTTCCTTGAATCGATAGACGGGGCCGCGGGATTCATCCCGCGGGGTTGGGAAGTTCACCCACCAACGGCGAACCGGTTACCCGTGAGTGCGGCTCTTGACAAGGGTGGAGAGGGATGCTATGTTAGTGAACACTCACTATCATGGCTAAGCGAGCGCCCAAGCGGACAGCCCAGCAGAGAAGGCGCCTCATCATCGAGAGCGCTCACGCCATGTTCGCTGCCTCCAGCTACGCCAGGGTGGGCACAGCCGAACTGGCCAAGGCCGCCGGCATCTCCGAGCCTGCTCTCTACCGCTACTTCTCCAGCAAGAAAGAGCTCTTCATCTCCACCATCAAGGCCGCTGGCAAGAGGCTCCTGGACATCTGGGAGAGGCTGGCCAGCGAGGTGATCGACCCCCTAGAGGTCATCCGGGCCATCGGCCTCGGCTATTACGACCACCTGCGAAGCCGCGCCCCGGTCATGAAGCTCCTCTTCCAGGCCCTCTCCGAGGCCGACGACGAGGAGATCCGCCAGGCCCTGCACAACAGTTTCGCCGCCTTCATCCGTTTCCTGGAGGAGAACATAGAGGAGGGCAAGAGGCAAGGGCTGATCAGGCAAGATGTGGACTCCACTGTGGCCGCCTGGCAGTTCATGGCCTTCGGCCTGACCCTGGACCTGATTCACCTGCTGGACTTCGACGAAGAGCTGAACCGCAGCCATGTAGAAGAGTCGGAAAGGCTCTATCTAGACTCCATTCGAGAGAGGGCGCCTGGAGCAGCCAAGGCCGCAGGCCGTGTGGTGGCCAAAGGATTCGACCGATACATGGTGGAGGACTGGGGAGAGCTCCATCTGGACTCGATTGAGGAGGGAACGCTTGGCGCAGGCTAAGCCGAAGGCCGCTTCGCTGCTGGAAGAGCGGTGCCTCTGCGGCAATCTCATAGCCAAGGTCTCTCTTGACGGGGTAGAGATTCTCTGCCGCCGCTGCAAGAGGATCCACCTCATTCCCTGGCCGCAGGAAAGGAGAGAAGGTAGCGCTGCCCGGAAGACCAGGGTGGCCGTACACCGCTAGATAAAAAGGCCAGAGATACCAAATCCAGAGCCCAGGACGAGCGCATTGCCGAATCGTGCTGGGCGGCTTTCTTTTCCGCCCGTCGAGGGGGTGAGTGAAAGCGTGAGCAGGGCGCTAGTGCTCTCCGATTCTTCACGCCACCGCCGCTGATGCAGCTTGGGATGCGGGTGATCGATGACCACTCCTACGAGGCGTTGATGAAACGCTGCTTCATCCACGACAACATCACGAAGGCTGGGATAGCCCCCTTCTACATCTGCGCCGCCTTCGATCGCATTCAGGGCTGGCACGAGGCCCTGGGCCTGCCGCTGGCCGAGGAGCCGGCGGCAGTGCATTGCCCCAAGGTCGAGGGCCGGGAGTGTCGGCCCGTGGTGCGGGTGCGACTGCAAGAGGAGGTTCAGCCGCATGAGCTATGAGACCATCCTTCTGGACACCGACCAGAACGTGGCCACCATAACCCTGAACCGCCCGGATGCTATGAACGGCCTCACCATCCAGATGACGGAGGAGTTGGCGGACGCCCTCATCCGCTGCCGAGCCGATCCCAACGTGCGAGCGGTCATCGTCAAGGGGGCGGGGCGAGGGTTCTGCGCCGGCGGCGACGTGAAGGCCTTCGGCGAATCCCTCCGGGCCGACCCCCTCACCGCCATGCGGACCCTGGCGATGTACCTGCATGCCGGCGTCGCTGAGATCCGTCGGATGGAGAAGCCGGTCATCGCCCAGGTTCACGGCGTCGCCGCAGGCGCCGGCATGAGCCTGGCCCTGGCCTGCGACCTGACCATCGCCGCCCAGAGCGCCCAGTTCATCATTGCCTATGCCAGAGTGGGCCTCTCCCCCGACGGCAGTTCCACCTACTTCCTGCCCCGCCTGGTGGGGCCGAAGAAGGCTCTAGAGATCTTCTATACCGGAGACCCCATCGATGCCAGCGAGGCTCTGAGGCTGGGGCTGGTCAACCGAGTGGTGCCAGACGCCGAGCTGGAGAAGGAGACGCAGGCGCTGGCCCAGCGGCTCGCTAAGGGCCCCACTCTCGCTTTGGCCCGGGCCAAGGAGCTAGTGTACACGAGCCTGAGCGAGAGCCTGGAGACCCAGCTGGAGAACGAGCGACAGCTTCTGGGACTCGGCACCCTCAGCGAGGACTTCCGCGAGGGGGTGGAGGCCTTCATTCAGAAACGCGAGCCCAAGTTCAAAGGCCGCTGAGCCCAAAGTCAAAGGAAGGAGATCGGCATGTCGGTAGACGAGAACACGTGGAAATTCTTCCAGGAGCGCCTGGGCTATAGCGACGAGGAGATGGCTCTGTTTCGAGCCGATCCCCGCAACGAGGAGGTGCTGGCCAAAGGCCCGGAACTGATGCAGAAGACCATCGTGGCCGAGGTTGTGGAGTCGCATGGCTGCAACAGCCAGCACAAGGTGGGAGACCGCTTTCTCTTCGATGGAGCAGGCAATCTCCTCACCACCAAGTGCCCCCGCCGCATCTGCATCTACGCCCTGCATGCGCTGGCCGGCCCCATCTTCGCCAGTAACGAGCTGCTCTATGCCGGGGTGGACCCCGATTCCCTGCGCTTCCGCCGCACCGGTTGCTTTGACGTGGGGGTCAGGTGCGGCGGCTGGGGGCACATCGTCATGGAGGTGCGAGTGGAGGACCGAAGCGGGTAGGAGACAGCCGAGCGGTAGCCCCACCGCTGGGGCCCCGGCGAGAAGGTCATGCTACAATTCTCATCGGCCGCACACCCGAAAAGTCAGACTTTCGTCGGCCAGGAGGTGTCTATGCGCCATGTCCTGACCGAATTCGATGCCCGTCGCCTTCTCGCCGGCGCCCCGGTGGTGCTGGTGACCACCCGCTGGCACGGGGTGGCCAACGTAATGCCGGTGGCCTGGAACATGCCCCTGTCCCATGACCCGCCCCTGGTGGGCATCGCCGTCCACCCCTCTCGCCATACCTACGACATGCTCCGCCTCAGCGAGGAGTTCGCCCTGAATGTTCCCAGCCGTCGCTTGATGAACCACGTGCAGTACTTGGGGACGGTCAGCGGCCGCGATGTGCAGAAGATCGAGATGGCCAAGCTACCCACCTTCAAGGCCCAGAGGGTGGATGTCCCCCTTCTGGAGGGCTGCCTGGCCTATATCGAGTGTAGCGTAGAGGAGGTGCTGCGCCTCGGCGACCACCATCTGTTCGTGGGCAAGGTGCTAGCGGCGCAAGCCGAGGGGGAAGCCTTCGAGGAGGCCTGGCTCCTGGAAGACGACGACTACAAGCCCCTGCATTATCTGGGGGGCGAGCTGTACGCGATCCTGGGCGAGAGGAGGCAGGCTCAGCTGAGGACCAGCGAGGAAGGCAGCGTGGAACTGGAGGAGGCGGCTGAAGAGAGGGAGCGACGCCAGGAAGAGGAGGCCCACCGTCAGGAACAGCAGGAGGGGGAGGAGCGATAGGGCGTAAGCTATCGTTACGTTGACTCTTACGCTAGAGGCCCTATAATTCACTTGACCTTGGGGCGGCGGTCGAAGGCGGGCGGTAAGGAGCAGGATCCATGGACTTTCGAGACACACCGGAGGAAGCGGCCTTCAGGCAGGAGGTCAGGGAGTTCATCGCCCGGGAGGCCCCCAAGATAGAGGGGGGCGGGGACGCGGACATGATCAGCAACTACGCCCAGGTGTTTGTCCAATCCCAGGGGTGGTTCAAGAAGCTGGGCGAGAAAGGCTGGATTTCCCCCGCTTGGCCCAAGGAGTACGGCGGCGCCGGCATGACGGTGATGCAACAGTTCATGTTTAATGAGGAGATGGCTGAGGCACGGGCGCCCCGGCCCTTGCACCTGATCATCGGCGTGGGCATGGCCGGCCCGACCCTGATCGTCCACGGCACCGAGGAGCAGAAGAAGTACTACCTCCCTCGGATTCTCAGCGGCGAGGACATCTGGTCCCAGGGCTTTTCTGAGCCCGAGGCTGGCTCCGACCTCGCTTCCCTCAGGACGCGCGCCGTCGAAGACGGCGACGAGTATGTCGTCAACGGCCAAAAGATCTGGACCAGCATAGCCCATCTATCCAAGTGGATGCTTCTCCTGACCCGCACCGACCCCGACGCTCCCAAGCACCGGGGCATCACCTACTTCATCCTGGATATGAAGTCGCCGGGGGTGGAGGTGCGGCCTCTGGTGAACATGGCCGGTGGCCACGAGTTCAACGAGGTGTTCTTCGACAATGTGCGCGTGCCCAAGGCCAACATCATTGGCGGGGAGAACAACGGCTGGTACGCAGCGATGAGCACTCTGGACTTCGAGCGCTCGGCCATCGGTTCAGCGATAGGCCTGCGCCAGACGGTGGAAGACATCATCCGCTACGCCAGGGAACACAGCGAGGACGGAAGCAGCATGCTCCGCCTCAATCCCATGCTGCGCTACGAGCTGGCCGACCGCCTGCTGGAGACCGAAGTAGGGCGGATGCTCTCCTATCGGGTAGTTTCCCTCCAGAGCAAGGGCCTCATCCCCAACTACGAAGCGGCCATGATCAAGCTCTACAACATGGAGTTAGACCAGCGCATTGCCCGCACGGGGATGAACGTTCTGGGCCCATACGGCCAACTGGGCCGGGGCTCCAAGTGGGTAGCCCTAAGGGGTCGCTTTGAGCACATGTATCTGCGCTCGGTGGGGAGCACCATCGAGACCGGCACCTCTGAAATCCAGCGGAACATCATCGCCACTCGCGGCTTGAACCTGCCCCGCGGGGACTAGAGAAGGGAAGGGTTCTCCTATGGACTTTCGCTTCACGCCCGAAGAGAAAGCCTTCCGCCAGGAGCTACGCGGCTGGCTGAAAGAGAACGTCCCGCCCAACTGGGAGGGTGTCTTCCTGGAGGAAGAGGAGAAGGAGTGGAAGCAAGGGCGTGCCTTCGTCAAGAAGCTGTCTCAGAAGGGGTGGGTGGCCCCCGCCTGGCCCAAGGAGTACGGCGGCATGGAAGCCTCCCCCGCCCTGCAACTGGTCTACAACGAGGAGATGGGCTATCACCGGGCGCCCATCGGGTCAGTTATACAGGCCGTGGGCATCATCGGGCCGGCCATCCTCTTCTTTGGCACCGACGAGCAGAAGAAACAGCATCTGCCGCCCATCACCGCCGGCGAGGTGGTGTGGAGCCAGGGCTTCTCCGAGCCGGAGGCCGGCTCTGACCTCGCTTCCCTCAAGACACGCGCTGTGAAAGACGGCGACGACTGGGTTATCAACGGGGACAAGATCTGGACCAGCAACGCCCACCGCTCCGAGTGGTGCATCCTCCTGGCCCGCACCGACCCAGCGGCGCCCAAGCATAAGGGCATCAGCTTCTTCCTGGTGGACATGAACACGCCGGGGATCACCGTCCAGCCCATCATCAACATGGCTAACGTGCACAGCTTCAACCAGGTCTTCTTCGAGGACGTGCGCGTCCCCAAGAGCGCCCTCCTGGGTCAGGAGAACCAGGGCTGGTACATTGGTGCCATGACCCTGGACTTTGAGCGCTCCAGTCTGGTGGCGGCAGCCGTATCCATGGCCAAGCGCGGCCTGGATGATCTCGTTCAGTACTGTAAGGAGACGAAGGTCAACGGCGGAAGCCTCCTGGATAAGCCGCTGGTGCGTCACAAGCTGGCAGAGATGGTCATCGAGATAGAAGTCGGCAAGTACATGGTCTATCGGGTGGTGTCTCAGCAGGCGCGGAAGGAGCCGGGCAGCATCGAGGCGGCCGTGTGCAAGCTGTACAACACCGAGATGAACGTGCGGTTGGCCAACACCGGCATCGAGATCCTGGGCCTGTACGGGCAACTACAGAAGGATTCCAAGTGGGCGCAGTTGATGGGGCGCTTCCAGAAGTCGTACCTGTACGCCATCGCCATGGTGATAGGCGGCGGCAGTAGCGAGATCCAGCGCAATATCATCGCCATGCGCGGGTTGAGCCTGCCGCGCGGGGGCTAGAGAAGGGAGGGGTTATCTTATGGACTTTCGCTTTACGCCTGAAGAGCAGGCCTTCCGCCAGGAGGTGCGCGAGTTCCTTCGTCAGGAGGTGCCGCCGGACTGGGAGGGTGTCTTCCTGGAGGAGACGGAAAAGGAGTGGAAGCAAGGGCGTGCCTTCGTCAAGAAGCTGTCCCAGAAGGGGTGGGTGGCCCCCGCCTGGCCCAAGGAGTACGGCGGCATGGAAGCCT
>CAZSHQ010000010.1:0-17329 GCA_964606995.1 uncultured Dehalococcoidia bacterium
GGTGACTACGAGACCTACTACGACCAGTGGGGGGCCAAGCTGAGCCGACCCAAGGCTGGCGGGCGCTACTTTGATTATGTCGAGCAGCCCATCAAGGAATCCACCCTGCGGGCTCTGGAGCATTACTCCTGGCCCGATCCCGACGATCCCAGCCGCTATGAGGGGCTGCGCGAGCGAGCGCGAGCCCTCCACGAACGAACGCCCTACGCACTGGTCGGTACTTGCGATTTGGGCGCCGACATCCTGGCCAGGCCACAGTGGATCCGCGGCTACGCCGAGTCCATGCTTGACCTTGCGGCTCACCCCGAGTTCGCTGAAGCCTTCCTAGAGCGGCTTACCGACATCGCCGTGCGCGCCTGGAGCCACTTTCTCGATGAGGTGGGCGAATACCTGGACGTAGCGGCCTTCTACGACGATCTGGGGATGCAGGACCGTCCTCTCATCTCACCGGCGATGTACCGCCGCCTCGTCAAGCCGCGGCACGCCCGCATCATCGAGACCATCAAGGCCCGAACGAAGGCCAAGGTCTTCATGCATTCCTGCGGCGCCGTAAGCGAGTTCATCCCCGATATCATCGAGATCGGGGTGGACATCCTCAATCCCATCCAGGTATCGGCCGCCGGGATGGGCGACACGGCAGAACTGAAGCACCGCTACGGCCAGCGTCTGGCATTCTGGGGCGGCGCCTGCGACTCCCAACGGGTGCTTCCATTCGGCACGCTGGCAGAAATACAGGAGGAAACACGGCGGCGCATCGCCGATCTGGCGCCTGGCGGCGGCTTCGTCTTCGCCCCTGTCCACAACATCCAGGACGACGTGTCGGGCGAGAAAACGCTAGCGCTCTATCGCACGGCTCTGGAGCAGGGACGCTATCCCATCGGGCGAGCACCCACGGGACGCGAACGACAGTGGGGGCAGCAATGACCACGGGCCAGGTGAGGCGGGCGTCTATGCAGCCAGGTTTAGCTGGTGCCGAAATGCTCTCGGTTCCAGCGACGCCCCTCGTCCAGCATGGCTAAGTAGTTCTGCTTGGGGATGTAGTTGGCGGCGGTGTTGCCGCTGCCCAGGCAGTAGCCAGTGCCCTTGACGCCGCAGACCTCCAGGATCTCTCGGGTGCGGGCGCGCACCTGCTCCTCTGTGCCCCCGCCGAGTAAGTGCATGTCCACGCCGCCCAAGATGGCAATGCGGTCGCCCCAGCGCCGGTAGACCTCCTCCACCGGCATGATCTTGTCCTCGAAGGAGTGCTTGGCGTCGATGCCGATATCGTCGATGGCTTCGTCCATCATCTTGTAGACGTTGCCGCAGGAGTGGAAGATGAGCAGCTTACCGGCCTGGTGGGTGATGTCGGTGATCTTCTTGTAGTGGGGAAAGATGTAGCGACGGATGACGTCCGGCGAGACAAGGGTGCCACTATAGAAGCCGAGGTCGTCGCTGAGGAGCATCATGGCCGCGTTGTCAATGGTGGCGGCCTGGGCGAAGGTGGCAGTCACGAGCTCTCCCACCCGCTGGCAAATGGCCTCTACCAGGTCTGGCTGATCGTGGAGGGCATAGGAGAAGGACTGCAGGCCCATGAGCCAGCTAGCGTTCTCGAAGATGCCGCCGTAGTGAAAGACAGCGACCTTCATCCCCTCCGGCACGCGGGCGCTGACGTACTCCAGGGCTATGTGCCTGATCTCTTCGGCCTTGGGCCAGGGATAGGCCTCGAAGTCGGCCCAGCTCTGGATGGGGCCGCTAGCCTCGTCCTGCCAGTGGCGCTGGCCGTCGGGCCAGTTCTGGACCCCGGCAGTATCGGTGGCGGCCTTCAAGCTCCGTGGAAAGCTGAGACCCGTCACCATGAACACGTAATCATAGCCCACCTCGTAGCAGAAGCGGACATACATATCGAGCGACTTCATCAGACCCGGGAGGTCATCCGCAGGAAGCTCAAGGGTAGGCTCCTCGATGTAGCGGTGCAGGTCGACAGGGAACTTCTCCTCCAGAACGGCCTCGACCATGCCGGGATCGGCGAACAGCTCAAAGAAGGGCACCGGGCCTGGTGGCCCCCGGCGCAGGATCGTCCGGCGCAGGTTCTCGAAATTGGGCTGGCGGCGCACGCCAGATTGCGGTCCAGAAGACTGGAAGCTCATCGATACCCCTCCTGGCAGCCGGCGGACCTCGCCGGCCCTTGAAGTCATTATAGCGATGCGTTGTTGTCAGGCAACAGCCTGGCCGTTGCCCCGCAGAACGGCGGGGGGGGCTGATGGTGCCCAGCAGCAGGATAGCCGCCAGGAAGCTACCCCACCGTACTCGATCCCAGTTGCGCGACGTGCTCGGACCACTCGAGCCCCAATTGCTTGTGCTAGTCCTCAGCCGCCAGGATTAGGTCAGCAGCCATCCGAGCGGTCTTGGCCACCACCCTTGAGCATCGCTCGTAGCCGCCAGCCTCCTGGAACTGCTGGTACTCGGTAGCCAGATCGTAGAATCTGCCCAGTTGCGTCGTCATCACGTCCCGGCACAGGCAACTCCCGAATTCTTCTCGGAACCTGGTGTATAACGCTTGCGCCGGCACAAGTGAACTGGCCAGCTCCGCGAAGTCCTCGATATTGCGACGGCCGAAGACCAAGCCCAGGGCCATCATCCCCGCTATCAGCGCCCCGCAGGAGTCGCCCATTAGGGCAACGCCGCCAGCCAGAGCGCTTGCCGACCTGAATGTGGCCTCGTTCCCCACTTTCAAGTGGTCTTGGATTGCCCGCAATACGCACTGAGAGCAACCATGGTACGCCATCTCATACCTATAAGCCGATTCCTCCACTTGGTTAAGGAGCTCCGCTTTTGAGAGCTGCCTTCTCATCCTTGAACCCTCCTAGAGAGCTAGCGTTCTACGGGGAGCATAGTGGTGCGTCTTCTCCGGATGTACTCGTAATGATACCAGCAGCTTGCACTGGTAACGTACTCCTTTCGCCAGCCGCTTCTGCTTGCTAGACTAGGCTCAGAGCCACGCCGGGAGGTATGTGCCATGCAACCCATCGTGACCATCGCCGACACAACTGACGGCTTGCCCGCCGCGTTCGACGCCATCTTTGCGCCATACGGCGGCATCGCCAAGGTCATCCCTGTCGGTAGCAAAGTCCACCTCAAACCCAACGGCGTCCACTTTTCGGCGGGCATGCACACGGATCCTGCCGTCGTTGACGCCCTGCTGACCTACCTGGGCGACCACGGCTACCGCCGCCTGGCCCTGATGGAGAATTCCACCCACGGTGTTTCCACCCGCCTTGTTTTCGCGGTGAACGGCTATGCCGATGTCGCCCGCCGGCACGGCGCCGAGCTAATCTATCTGGACGAGGGAGGCACAGTGCCCTACACCCTGGAGGGCGAGGAGGTGCCGATCCGCATTTCCCGCCGGCTCTATGAGTCCTTCATTGACCCTTCGCGGCAGCCGGGCAACTTCTACCTCAGCTTGCCTAAGCTGAAGACCCACTCGATGACGACGATGACCCTGGGCGTGAAAAACCAGCAAGCGTTCCCCATTGATGAGGACCGCATGCACTTTCACAACCACGAGACGTTGCACCCTCGCCTCGCTCGCCTTTACCGGATGGTGCAACCCGATTTCTGCATCATCGAGGGGGTGACGGCGATCTTCAACGGGCACGTACCGCCCGCGGCCCTGCTAAGAGAGAGCAGCGTGCAGCTCAACGTGCTCATCGGCGGCCAAGACACGGTGGCGGTGGACACCGTGGGCTGCAAGGTGATGGGCTATGCCATCGAAGAGGTGGAGCACCTGCGCCTGGCGGCGGAGTGGGGCCTGGGGGAGGGACAGCTCGACCACATCGAGGTTATCGGCAACCTCAGCCGTTTCCGAAAGCGTTATCCCCACGCCCTGCTGCGCCGCTTTCACCCCGACGTGCGCATCGTCGAGGGCCGCGAGCGGGCGTGCGTCGAGGGCTGCAAGGGAAACACCGAATGCACCCTAGAGATACTAAGCAACGACTATCCCAGCCAGGGCGGCTTCAGTATCGTCTTCGGCAGGGGCTTCGACGAGGCCGATCTCGAGGATCTGCCTGGTGACATCCTGGTGGTGGGGGCGTGCGCCATCAACGATCGGGGAGCGGACTTGCGGCGGCGCTATCCCGACCGCCGAATCATCGAGGTGGACGCCCACAACGACATACGCGGCATAACTGCCGGCTTGGCTACCCTGATGAAGGTCAGGCCGCTGGACATGGTGCCCCTGAGTCCCCTCCGCTCGCTGTGGATTACGCTGCAGGCCAAGCTCCACGGCCTCAATTCACGCATGCCGCCCCTCCTGGGGGGACCGGCGCCGACAGGCCTGCGCGAGGCCGAACGACGCTGGTATCGCGAGGGAGGAGGGCAAAGCCCCCCTCAGTAGGTCTCTTGGCGCTCGAAGATCCTGCGCGGGTTCTCTACGGTCATCTGGCGAATCTCGTCCTCAGTCACGCCGCTCTCCAGCAGTGCGGGGATAACCGAGTCAGGGATGAAGTTGTAATGCCAGTCCGGGGCGGTCATTTCGAGCAGAGAGCGCTCGAACCAGTCTATGTAGGAATTGGCATCGTGGGAGAGGATCATCTTGTCGGCATGGCCCATCTTGCAGAGCTGAGCGATGGTGGCGACGCGATCGGCCGTCGGGAGGAACATGTCCAGCCCAAAGCGGTCCATGCCGATGTAGCTGCCGCGGCCTATGAGCCGCAATAGGTAGTCGATGTCCTTGGAGTCGCCGCTGTGGCCGATGATGACCCGCGACAGGTCTACCCCTTCCGACTCAAAGATGTCCTGCTGCACCGTTCCTATCTGCCCGGCGGCAAAGGTATGGGTAGTGATGGGGACGCCGGTGGTACGGTGGACGCGGGCGCAGGCCCTTAGAACCTTCTCGACCTGTCCGGTGGCCCCCGCCTCGTCGGTAGCGCACTTGATCACCCCTGCCTTGATTTGCGTACCGGCTATGCCCTCGTTGATCTCCTTGAGGAACAGCTCTGCCATAATGTCGGCGCTGCGGCTATGGAAGTAGCGAGGCAGGTCGTAGCAGAGGCCCGTGGCCGCTATGATCTGCATCCCCGAGCGACGACCGACCTCGGCTACGAAATCGATGTCCCGCCCCAGGTCGGCGGTAGTGGCGTCAACGATGGTTTTCACGCCGCGGCCTGCCACATCGCGTAAGCGAGTCACGGCCCGCTCTATCTCCTCCGCCCGGTTCCACACCGAGGGGAAGTTTTCCACCACTCCCGGCGATTTCACTACGACATGCTCATGCATGAGCGTGAAACCGAGGTCGCTGGTCTCAACGGGCCCTGTGACCGTGTTTACAGTGGTCATAGCTGCCTCCTTTTCTGAACTTAGTCAGGCTCATTCCCCCAGGAGCTGCACAATGACCGTCCGCTGGCGCTTCCGATTGTCGAAGTCGACAAATAGCAACTGCTGCCACGTTCCCAGCGCCAGCCTTCCATCCACCACCGGCACCACCGCCGAGGCGCCCATGAGGGCGGCGCGAATGTGGGAGAAGCCGTTGCCATCGCCCCAGCGCCGGTCATGCTCGTAGGGGATGTTCTGGGGCGCCAGTTGCTCCATCAGTCGCTGGAAGTCGTGCACCAGCCCATCCTCGAACTCGATCGTGAGCACGGCGCCGGTCGACCCTGGGACGAAGGCAACGGCAATTCCTTGTGTCATGCCGGACTGCCGCACCTTTTCCTGGGTCATCGCCGTGATGTCGACCAGATGGCAAAAGCCTTCCGTCCCGAACGAGATGGTCTCTGTGCTCACAAGCATCGTCATCGCCTCCTGCGCCTCACTTCTTTGGTCACCAGCATACCGACCTGCCGCGGCACGATCCAACACACGAAGCGCCTGCTAGCCGGGACCCGATGAGTGCCAGGGTTCGCTCCCTGATCTCGTTTCGGGCGTGTGGGGCAGCACGTCCACCACACAGCATCGAGCATGCCAGAGATTTCTGGCAACGATTTTCTATTGACAACAACCCGACCAGCGATAATATGTTGCCAAGGATCAGGAAAGGAGGGGTTGTACAGGTAACTTAGCATTTAGCTGCTCGTCGCACGGATTGAGGCAGAGGCGGAAAGGGTTGGGTCCATCCTAGGGTGGTGTAGAGGCAGAATCACTGGCTATCGTTCTTGTGTTATCGATGTAATCCCCGAAGTGCCTCCTAGAGACGCCCCGAGTTGTCCTTCCCCTTTTGCCTGAACAGTTGGAGTGTTGATATCCGCCGCTCGGCGGCAGGAGAAAGTATTTGTTTGTGCCTGTCTGCCCACCCACAAGGAAGCGACCACTGGAAGGGCGAACGGCCAACCCGTACACGCCCGCTGAGGCGTTTATCTACTGTCAGCGGCTCGCTCTGAACCACTACGAGAACTTCACCGTCGCCTCCTGGCTTCTTCCCAGAGCACTCCGCCGGCATGTCTATGCTGTCTACGCCTTCTGCCGCCACGTGGACGACCTGGGCGATGAAGCGCCGGGCGACCGGCTGAGCCTGCTGGACGACTGGCAGACGGAGCTGGAGCGTTGCTACCACTCGACGCCCCGCCATCCCATCCTCATGGCCCTTCGGGAGACCATTCGCTGTTTTGCTATCCCGCCAGAGCCCTTCCTCAAGCTCATCGAGGCCAACCGCATGGACCAGCGCACAAGCCGCTACCCCACCTTCGAGGAACTCCTCCACTACTGCGATCATTCCGCCAACCCCGTCGGCCACCTGTTCCTCTACCTGTTCGGTTATGGGGACGCTGAGCGCCAGGGTCTCGCCGATGCCACCTGCACCGCCCTGCAGCTCACCAACTTCTGGCAGGACATCGCTGTCGACCTGGGCAAAGGCCGCGTGTACATACCACAGGAAGATATGGCCCGCTTTGGCTACTCTCAGGAGGAGCTAGAGCGAGGCATCGTAAACGATAGCTTCCGTGCTCTTATGGCCTTCGAGATCGGCCGAACAAGGGAGCTGTTCGCCAAAGGGCTGCAGCTCCTGGACATGGTGGATGGCCGTCTGAAGGTGGACATCAAGCTGTTCAGCCTGGGTGGCCTAGCTGTCCTGGAAGCCCTCGAGAGGAACGGCTACGACGTCTTTCATCGACGGGCGCGGCTTTCACGCTGGCAAAAGGCTGCCCTCTTTGTCCACGGCCTTCTGCCCGGCCGGCCAGAAGTGAAAACCTGGAGGATGTGATCTGTGGAAGGCTCAGTGCAGAGGGCCTACCGACATTGCCAAGAGCTAACCAAGCGGGAAGCAAAGAACTTCTACTACGGCTTTATTCTCTTGCCGCCTGCAAAGAGACAGGCCATCTACGCCGGCTACACGTTCGCCCGGCGCTGCGACGACATTGCGGACGACAACCTGGAGCCGGAGGAGAAGGTTCGACAACTGGCTGAATATCGTCGCCGGTTGGAGCAATGCCTGCACGGCCACCCCTCCGGCCCTGTCTTTCTGGCCCTACAGGATACCATCCGCCGATACCGTATCCCGCCTGAGTACTTTTGGCAGCTCATCGACGGTGTGGAGATGGACCTGACCGTGCGCCGTTATCCCACCTTCGCTGACCTGCGCCGCTACTGCTACGGCGTCGCCTCCACTGTGGGCCTCATCAGCATCGAGGTCTTCGGCTACCGGGACGGCCAGCAAGCCCGCCAGCACGCCGAAGATCTGGGCATCGCCTTGCAGCTTACAAACATCTTGCGGGATATCCGCGAGGACGCTCAAAGGAACCGCATCTACATTCCCCAGGATGAAATGGAGCGCTTCAGCTATTCGGAAGCCGACATCTTCAACGGCATCGCCAATGAACCGTTCCAGTACCTCATGCGGTTCCAGGTAGAGCGAGCGCGCGAGTACTTCGAGCGGGGGCAAAAGCTGCTGCCTCTCCTCCCCCGCCGCTCCCGCGCTTGCACAGCCGTCCTCCAGGGCATCTACAGCAGGATCCTGGCACGTATGGAGGCTCAGCCATCCGCTGTGTTGCGAGAGAGAGTGAGTCTAAGTGGCAGCCAGAAGCTAGCCCTGGCTAGCCGGGAGCTTGTTCGGAGCCTAGTGACGTGACCGAGGGGAAGCCGCAGGCAATCATCATCGGCGGCGGCCTTGCCGGCCTGGCGGCGGCCTGTGAGCTAGCGGATCACGGGTACAAAGTCGTCCTCGCTGAGCGGCGGTCCTCCCTGGGCGGGCGCGCCTACTCCTTCTCCGACCCTCAGGGGCAGGGGGAAGTAGATAATGGCCAGCACGTGTTCCTGAAGTGCTGCACCTATTACATCCGCTTCCTCCAGAAGCTAGGTGTTTGCGATAAGACCCTCCTCCAGAAGCGATTGCAGGTGACGGTCATCGATCCCCACAGGGGGGCCAGTACCCTGAGGAGTTCTCCCTTGCCCGCTCCCTTCCACCTCCTACCCTCCTTTCTGCGCTTCCGCCACCTCTCTCCTCTGGACAAGGCGCGGGCGGCCTACGCCATGCTCTCTATCCTCTTCACCGACCGAACGAAGCACAATAAGCTTGATTCCATCAGCTTCTATCGCTGGCTGAAGGACCACGGCCAGACGGAGGCGGCCATCGACCGCTTCTGGAACCTGATCGTTCTCGCTACCCTCAACGATGACATCCGAGAGGTCAGCGCCGAGCTGGCGATGATGGTCTTTCAGGAGGGTTTCTTGAAGCGGGCGGACGGGGCCAACATTGGCTACGCCGCGGTGGGGCTCAGTAGCCTCATCGGCACAGAGGCCCACCGCTACATTGAGGAGCGAGATGGCCGTGTCATCCTGGGCCAGAAGACGGAAGAGCTCTTGCTGGAGGGAAAGCGCATAGGGGGCGCCAGGCTCGCCGACGGCAGCGTTCTGCGGGGGGAGTGCTACGTCTGCGCCGTACCGCACCAGATGCTCCTGTCCGTCATCCCGCCCAGTCTTCGCAGCGACCCCTTTTTCCAACGGGCGAGCGAGCTCACTACAACCCCTATCGTCAACATTCACCTCTGGTACGACCGGCCGCTCATGGATCTCGACTTCGCCGCCTTCGTTAACAGCGAGGCGCAATGGGTGTTCAACAAGAGCAAGATGTGGCATCTGGACGGCAAAGGCCAGTACCTGGACGTTTCCCTCAGCGGGGCGCGGCACTACATCGACCTACCGAAGGAAGAGCTCATCGAGCGTTTCACCCGCGAGCTTCGCAGGCTCTTCCCCAAGGCTCGCCAGGCACGGGTAGAGCGCTGCCTAGTGGTGAAGCAGCCACAGGCCACCTTCGCTGCCGTGCCAGGCTCCGCCAAATACCGCCTGCCCTGTCGTACGCCCATCGAGAACCTCTTCCTGGCTGGCGATTGGACGGCTACCGGATGGCCAGCCACCATGGAGAGCGCTGTCCGGAGTGGCCTTGCCTGCGCGAGGGAGATACTTCACCTCGCGCCTCGATCTGAGCAGAAAGGAGGTGGTCAACAGGCTTTCGATACGTCTACCGAGACCTGATCGAGAAGCAATCTTCATCTGTCATCCATTAGGAGCAAGGCATGAAGATCAAGAAGGCCAGAGCCCTAGGATTTTGCTTCGGAGTGCGCCGAGCCATCGAGGTCGTGGAACGAGGGGCGGAAGAGTACGGACCCATCGATAGCCTGGGCTCAATAGTGCACAACCCGGAGGTGGTCAAACGCCTGGCCGCTAGGGGCGTTAACGTAGTGAACGGGCTGGAGCATGTCCGGAACGCCACCGTCGCTATCACCGCCCATGGAGCCAGGCCCGAAGTGATGCAGGAGGCGACGGCGCGAGGGCTGCGCGTGGTCGATGCCACCTGCCCCATCGTGCGCAAGTTGCAGAAGATGGCCCAGCGCCTGCAGGCCGACGGCTTCCAGGTGTTGATCTACGGTGACGAGGATCACCCGGAGGTGCGGGCCGTCCTGGCCTCGACCAATGGCGATGGCTTCGCCTTGCAGGACCCGGAGGCGCCTCTGGGGATTCACCGACGCAAGGTGGCTCTCCTCTCCCAAACCACCAAGAGCGAGGAATCCTTCACTGTTTTCGTGGCCAAGTTCATGACCAAACATATCGGTCGCATAAACGAGCTGCGGGTCATCAACACCACCTGCCCCGAAACCGAAGAGCGCTACCAGGCCGCGCGCGACCTGGCCAAGGAGTGCGACCTCCTTATCGTTATAGGGGGCAGGAACAGCGCTAACACCCGCAAGCTGACCGATACCTGTATCGCTACGGGCGTGGAGACCCATCAGGTGGAGATGGCTGCCGAGATCGACCCTGCCTGGCTGGTGGGCAAAGACTCGGTCGGGGTGACCGCCGGCGCTTCCACCCCCGACGAGTCCATCGACCAGGTTGTACAGCACCTTCAGGAGTTGGGCAATCAGCGCCAAGGAGCCGTGAGCGAACGGCGCGAGGGCTTGCCGGGTGTGAAGTTTTCCTTTCGCAGCCTCATGATTCGCACGGACAAGGGACCCCAGTTCATCGACATCACTAATGAGGTCGCTAGCCTCGCCCAAGAGTCAGCCATCCGCAACGGGTTCGCCATCGTCTTCACTCGCCACACGACGGCAGCCATTCGCATCAACGAGAACGAGCCCCTACTCTTGCGTGACATGGAGGAGTTCCTGAGGAAGGTCGCTCCTGCCCACATTTACTACAACCACAATGACTTCAGCCGCCGTACCGCCAACATGAGCGACGGCGAGGAGCCCAACGGCCATTCCCACTGCCAGCAGCTCCTCCTGGGGGCGAGCGAAGCCATCCCTATCGTCGATGGCCAGCTCCTCCTGGGGCAGTGGCAACGCCTCTTCCTGGTGGAGCTCGACCGGGGCCGAGAGCGGGAGGTCGTCGTTCAACTGATGGGAGAGTAGGGTGGAACTGCCCAACCTTTTCGCCCGTTATCGCATCGAACTGGAGGAGTATCTCCGATCGGCCCTCCCGGAGGGCAGCCCGGCGCTCCTCTATAGCATGATGCGCTACCACCTTGGCTGGGAAGACGAGCAGGGCCGTCCCGTGGCCGAGGGCGCGGGGAAAGCTCTCCGTCCCACCCTTTGTCTCTGGGCCTGCCAGGCAATGGGCGGTAACTGGCGAACCGCTCTACCTGCGGCCGCTGCCCTGGAACTCGTGCACAACTTCTCCCTCGTACATGATGATATCCAGGACCGCGACAGCGAGCGGCGCCATCGACCGACCGTCTGGAGCCTGTGGGGCCAGCCTCAGGCCATCAATGCGGGCGATAGTCTGCTGATCCTGGGCCGTCTTGCCATGTTGCGATTGGAGGAGCGAGGCGTGGCCCAGGCCAAGGTCATCGAGGCCTGTCGCGTGCTGGACGAGGCCTGCCTGACCATGATCGAAGGACAATGCTTGGATATCGGTTTCGAAGATGAGCGCGAGGTGAGTGTGGAGGCCTACCTGGACATGATCGCCAGGAAGACGGGCGCCCTCCTGGGAGCTTCCCTGCATCTGGGTGCCCTCGTGGCCATCGATGACGAGCCGCAGGTGAAACGCTTCGCCCGCTGCGGCCACCTCCTCGGCCTAGCCTTCCAGATTCGCGATGATATCCTGGGCGTCTGGGGCGCTGCCGATGTCACCGGCAAGCCAGTCGCGGCCGATATTCGCCGCCGCAAGAAGTCACTGCCGGTAGTCTACGCCATGGCCGTGGCCCAGGCTGAGGAGCGCGAGCAGTTGCTCCGAGTCTACAGCCAGGGGACGCCAAGTGACGAGGAGGTAAGTATTGTCCTCCAACTGTTAGACAGCCACAGAGCCTACGACTACTGCCAGCAGATGGCTCAAGAGCGCATTGAGGAAGCCCTGGCGGAGCTGGCACAGGTGGACATGGAGCCGACAGCCCGGCGCGAGTTCGAGGCGGTGGCCAAGTTCCTGCTGGAGCGAGAATTCTAGGAGCATGGCGAATCCGCCGATGTCGAGGGGAGTTGCATGGCCGGACAACCTGTGGAGCTAGCTCTGAAGCTGACCCGCTACCTTATCGAGAACAAGATTCGAGGGCGCCGCCGCTTTCCCCTTACCATGATCCTCGAGCCCTTGGAGAAGTGCAATCTGGCCTGCGAGGGCTGCGGCCGCATTCGAGAGTACGCGCCGGTCATCGACCGGATGATGACAGTGGAAGAGTGCCTGACCGCGGTGGAGGAATGCGGGGCACCGGTGGTCTCTATCGCTGGAGGCGAGCCCCTAATGCACCCCGATATCGACCGGATCGTAGAAGGCATCGTCCGCCAGAAGCGCTTCGTCTACCTGTGCACCAACGCCCTCCTCATGAAGCGAGCGCTGACAACCCTAGACCCGTCTCCTTACCTCAGCTTTGTCGTCCATCTCGACGGCCTGCGCGAAACCCATGACCGCTCGGTGGGCCGCCGGGGCGTCTACGACGTGGCGGTCACCGCCATCCGGCTGGCTCGCCGGGCAGGCTTCCGAGTCTGCACCAACACCACCCTCTATAGCGGCGTCCAGCCGCGGGAGTTTCAGGCGCTGTTCGCCATGCTCACCAGAATGGGCGTCGAGGGGATCATGGTCTCGCCGGCGTTCCAATTTGAGGAGGTCGCTACGAAGGACATCTTCCTGGCCCGCCAGCAGGCCATCGAGTTCTTTCAGTCCATCTTTGAAGGATGCCGAAACGGTACCCGCTTCTACAACAACCCCCTCTATCTGGACTTTCTCCAGGGCAAGCGCCGCTACCAGTGCACGCCGTGGACGGTCCCCACCCGCACGCCCTTGGGCTGGCGCCAGCCCTGCTATCTCATCGCCGACCAGCACGTGGGCACCTTCGCTGAGCTTATGGAGAGCACCCCCTGGGAACGCTACGGCTTTGGCCGAGACCCCCGCTGTGCCAGTTGCATGATGCACTGCGGCTACGAGGGCTCGGCCATTCTGGAGGCCCTGGCGAAGCCGGCAGCGGCTTGGGAAATGGCGAGGCGAGTGCTCTTCCCCCCCAAGGTAGGAGCGAGACGATGATCGCCATCGTTGCCGCCCTGGACGCAGAGCTATCGGCCCTGGAAAGAAGGGCCAGGGTCAGACCTTGCCCTTCGCCTCCCTATCTAGCCATCGGCGAAGGGACGCTCGCCGGAAGGCGGGTCCTGCTGGTGCGGACGGGGATGGGCCGTGCCCGCGCGCAGGAGGCCACCGCCGTTCTGATACAGCGCCACAACCCAGAGGCTATCCTCTCGATAGGTTTCGCCGGCTCTCTAGTGGGCGGGCTTCGGGCGGCCCAACTAGTCATCGCCCGCCAGGTATATGCCCTGGAGGAACCCATCGATGAGGGGCCGCTGGCGGTGTCCAACGGGCTAGCCTGCGACCCTGCACTGGTGGAACTGGCCGTCGCGGCGGCTCGACAAAGGGGACTGGCCTTCTGTGAGGGGGCCTCGCTCACTGTCCCCCAGGTAGTCAGCCAGCCTGAACTCAAGGAGCGGATTGGACATAGTCTGCCGATCGAGATGGTGGAGATGGAGAGCTATTGGGTGGGCCGCGTTGCCGCCGATCAGGGCGTTCCCTTCTTGATCGCGCGAGCCGTCCTGGATGAAGTCGGCGACCGCCTGCCCGACCTGCCCAATATAGTCGACGAGACTGGAACCGTCGCCAGGAGTCGAGCCTTACGCCAGCTCCTCTCGCGACCACAGGAGGCACCAGGCCTCATCCGCCTGACCGCCAGCGCGCGCCGGGCGAGCCAGAGGCTAGCCGTCTTCGCTGAAGCCTTCGTGGATATCTTCGCCGCTTCGCATTCCCCTGAGAAGCAACAATGAAAGAGACTCTACCGGAGACCGCCCCTGACAAGAACATTGCCGATATCTCTGAAGCCGTAGGGCTGGCTATCCAGCGCGCCCAGGACCATTTGCTGAGCATCCAATACCCCGAGGGCTATTGGTGGGGCGAGCTGGAGACCAATGTCTGCATGGCCGCTGAATACCTGCTGCTGACTCACTTCCTGGGTGCGGCCGACCGTCGGCGCTGGGACAAGATCGTCAACTACCTGCGCCGCCAGCAGCTCCCCGACGGCACCTGGAACATCTACCACGGCGGCCCCAGCGATCTCAACGCCACCGTGGAGGCCTACTTCGCCCTCAAGCTGGCCGGCGTCTCCCCCGACGAGCCAGCCATGGACAAGGCCCGCCAGTTCGTCCTCTCGCGGGGTGGCGTCCCTAAGGTCCGCATCTTCACCAAGATCTGGTTGGCCCTCTTCGGCCAGTGGGACTGGCGGGGCGTGCCTGTCCTGCCACCAGAGCTTATGCTCCTACCCTCCTGGTTTCCCATCAACATCTACGAGTTCGCCTCCTGGGCACGGGCCACGATCGTCCCCATGCTCATCATCCTCACCCGACGCCCCGTTTGCCCTATCCCTGGCGAGGCCCGCATCGATGAGCTGTACCCTGCCCCTCGCGACCAAGTGGACTATTCCCTCTCCAAGAGCGCCAGACTCCTGAGCTGGAAGGCCTTCTTCCTCACTACCGACAAGTTCCTTCGTTTCTACGAACGCTGGGGCTGGAAGCCTTTCCGCCGACGGGCCACCCTCGCTGCCGAGAAGTGGATCGTCGAACATCAGGAGGCCGACGGCAGCTGGGGCGGCATTCAGCCGCCGTGGGTCTATTCCCTCATCGCCCTCAAGCTCCTGGGCTACCCCCTGGACCACCCGGTGATGGCCAAAGGCCTTCGTGGTTTCGAAGGCTTTGCCATCGAGGATGAGGAGACCTTCAACCCTCAGGCCTGCCTATCCCCCCTATGGGACGCCTGCCTGGCTATGAACGCCCTGCTTGATTCGGGCCTGCCGCCGGATCATCCAGCCCTGGTCAAGGCCGCCCGCTGGCTGCTGAAGGAACAGATCCTCAGCGGCGGCGACTGGCAGGTGAAGAACCGCAAGGGCCCGCCCGGCGGCTGGGCCTTCGAGTTCGCCAACGACCTCTACCCTGACACCGACGACGCGGCCGAGGTGATGATGGCCATCCTGCGCACCCGAATCCCCGAAGAGGCCCAGCAGAGCCAAGCCCTGGAGCGAGGCCTTCAGTGGCTTCTGAGCATGCAGAGCAAGAACGGCGGCTGGGGCTCCTTCGACGTCAACAACACCAGGCGTTTCATCACTCAGATCCCCTTCTGCGACTTCGGGGAGGTCATCGATCCTCCCAGCGAGGATGTCACCGCCCACATTGTGGAGCTCCTGGGACGGCTCGGCTACGATAAGACCTTCCCGTCTGTCCGTCGCGCCCTTGCTTACCTCCGGCGCGAGCAGCAGTCCGACGGCTGCTGGTTCGGCCGTTGGGGGGTGAACTACGTCTACGGCACGGGAGCAGTCCTTCCAGCCCTGCAAGCCGTCGGCGAGGACATGGGGCAGGACTTCGTCCGCAGGGCTGTACGCTGGCTGATAGAGCACCAGAACGATGACGGCGGCTGGGGCGAGACCTGCGCTTCCTACGCCGACCCGGGCCTGCGAGGCAAGGGCCCCAGCACCGCCTCCCAGACGGCCTGGGCCCTCCTCGGTCTACTTGCTGGCGGTCAGGGAACCAGCGAGGCCGCAGTGCGAGGCGTGGACTACCTCCTGGAGACCCAAGCAGAGGACGGCTCCTGGGATGAACCCCACTTCACAGGCACCGGCTTCCCGCGCGATTTCTTCATCAACTACCACATGTACCGCAACTACTTTCCCCTCATGGCCCTGGGGCGCTATCGGCGACTTTCGACTGGGAGCCTTTAACCGGGGAAACAGGCGCCGCCTGCGATGGCAAAAAAAATCAGTGAGCAGATTCTTGATTCTCGGTGCCTGGATATCTTGACAAAATATCGATATGGGTGTATAAAGTTATCGTTCCACAACATAATGTAATGCCGCAGGCTCCCTGCCGGCCGGGGGCTAGTTATGAGAACGGCTATTTATGTCGCTCTCGGGGAGGAGTGTTATGGCCAGTAGGCTGCTTGTAGCTTGCTTTTTATCCGCTGCGTTGGCTTTCCTGCTGTTAGTTTCCTCAGGAGCCAACGTCAAGGCGACCACCTATGAGGTTGTCTACCCCTTCGTGCTCGAATGCGGAGGCGCCGACGGGGTGGTGGGCGGACCTTACGCTGACGACAGCTGCCAATGCGCTACCGGCGGGGCGTACGACCTCGACGAGTGTGCTGACATACACACCGTCTTTAACGTACCGCAGGACTCGACGCCGGGCAGTGAGCCCCGCTACTCCAACTTCTACCGGATCACCAGTTTCCATGCGCCGCCGGAGTGGGGGGTGGGCCTGGCGGACGATACTCCCATCGGTGCCTACGCGGGGATGCTTTTCTCCATGACCACCCTGAGCCTCGCCGGCAGCCCCTGCCCGCAGGGCTTCAACGTCACTGCGCCCTTCTCCCTGTACCATTGCAGCGTCGACAAGAACGACACGATACCCTGGGTTGGTGACGGTACCAACCTGACCCTGGATGTCAACCCAGTCAATGGCATACCCGATGGCTGCGACCACTACCCCACCTACGTCGATACCTACGTCGGGGGGAAACAGCCGCGGCTGCGCCTCTACGGCTTCAACCACATCGTGTCCGGTAACCCCAACACCCACATAAACTTCGTGATCTTCAACCCGGAGCAGCTAACCCAGTCAGGCACTTTGCCCGACTCAGACATGGGCGATAGCCTGGGCTACTCCAACGTGGTCGTCAGGGACAACCCGACACAGCCAGAGACTGTCCAGAAGATCACTGACTTCTGCAGCCCCCTGGAGAGCAACACCACCCTCTTTGGGATGAGCGGCGGCGAGGGTGAAGTGATCGCGCAGGTTGGTGCGGGGCCTGAGCTGGGCATCGCTTGCATCAACTGGGCCGGCACGAACCTCATCGGGGTCAACAACGACCCCGGTGACGACAGCGTGAACGACGACGGCTGCTGGGTGGTCACCGACTGGTGCGGCGACAACATCGATAACGACGGCGACACCACGGCCGACGAGATGTGCCGCTACATCCAGCAACGCAACCCCAACAACAACATCGGCGAAGGCGCATCAACCACCGGCATCTACGGCACGGGCAGCCACCTTGTCGGCACCTACAGCGAGAGTTACCGCGACGCCGACGGCGACGGCTTCTCCAACGACGTGGACGCCTGCCCCTACACAGCCTCCAGCAACGTTGACAACACCTACGGCTGCGACGGCTGCCCGGCGGGCACCTGCACCGCTGGTGACCAGGACGGCGACACCTACCTGAACCGCCAGGACCGCTGCCCGTTCGTCACTTCCACCGGAACCGACCTCGACATGGACTACATCGGCACGGAGTGCGACACGGACAGCGGCACGGCAACACCGCCCGCTGGCGACAGCGCGCCCGACGGCGCCTACCTCAACACCGTGGTCAGGGACGCCACCTGTATCGACGACACCGACACTGACGGCGACGGCTGGTG
>CAZSHQ010000011.1:0-16167 GCA_964606995.1 uncultured Dehalococcoidia bacterium
CCGGAGGAGGCCCGCCACTACCTGGTGAAGCTGCGCCAGATCCTCCAGTACCTGGGAGTAAGCACGGCCAGCATGGAGGAGGGCCAGTTCCGTTGCGATGCCAACGTAAGCATCCGCCCTCTGGGCAGCCAGGAGTTCCTGGGTAAGGTAGAAGTGAAGAACATGAACAGCTTCCGCGCCGTCTACAAGGCCCTGGCCTACGAAGTGGAGCGCCAGCGACAGGTGGTGGAGACGGGCGGCCGCATCGAGCAGGAGACGCGCGGCTGGGTCGAGGAGGAAGGACGCACGGTCTCTCAAAGAACGAAGGAGTACGCCCACGACTACCGCTACTTCCCCGAACCGGACCTGCCACCCCTAACCCTCGCCCGCGAGTGGGTGGAGGATATCCGCGCCCGCATGCCGGAACTGCCCGATGCCAAGAAGGAGCGCCTCCTTCGTCGCTACGGCCTTACGGAGTACGAGGTGAACCTCCTGACGGAAACGGGGGCCAAGGCCGAGTTCTTCGAGGAGTGCCTGGCCTCGCTGGCGGGTGAGGGAGAGACCAAGGTCAGGCAACGGGCCAAGGCGGTCAGCAACTGGATGCTGGGCGACTTCGCCCGCCTCCTCAACGCCGCCAACGTGGAGATCGAGGATGCCCTGGTGAAGCCGGAGCACATCGCCCAGATGCTGGACATGATGGACAGTGGTACGATCAGCGGTAAGATTGCCAAGACGGTGTTCGAGGGGATGTTTCAAACAGGGAAATCGGCCCGCCAGATCGTGGAGGATGGGGGGCTCACTCAGATCAGCGCCTCGGATCAGTTGGCGCCAGTGGTGGAAAAGGTACTTGCGGCCAACGCCAAGGCAGTGAGAGACTATCAGTCAGGAAAGCAAGAAGCACTACGATTCCTGGTAGGGCAGGTGATGCGGGAAACGCGCGGTCGCGCCAATCCAGATCTGGTGAACCAGATCCTGCGGCAGAAGTTGGCGGGGGCCGGATGAAACTTTTGTGGTTAAGTTGCGTTATTAGATAAAGAGAATGAATCGCCTCCGGGACGCCGATTTCCTTAAGTGGTTATATCCAGGCATGCACATCAAGCGCTGGCTGGCGCTGATGATGCTGGGTGTAGCCATAATGGGATTGGGGATCGCCTACATCTTGCGAGAGGCGTATGTCTCCTACACATTTCCCTCCTTCATCTACTATCTGACCCTCCAGTTCATCCCCCGTTTCTGGCGCGGCATCATGTTCATGGGCGCCAGCGTCGGCCTTATCCTGTTCGCCCTATGGCACCTCAATAGCTCTCTCCTATCGGCTGTCCTCCCCCGCAAGCGCGATTCAAGCCTGGTGAACATCATCTGGGGTAAGCGCTACCTGCGGCGGGGGCCGAAGATCGTCGCCATCGGTGGCGGGACGGGGCTTTCCATCCTGCTGCGCGGCCTTAAAGAGTATACCGGCAACCTGATGGCCATAGTCACGGTGGCCGACGACGGTGGCAGCTCTGGCAGGCTGCGCCGCGAGTTGGGCATTCTGCCGCCGGGCGACGTGCGCAACTGCATCGCCGCCCTGGCCGACGCCGAGCCGCTCATGACCAAGCTCTTCCAGTATCGTTTCTCCGACGGTTCCGACCTGGCCGGCCACAGCTTTGGCAACCTGTTTATCGTGGCCATGAGCGGTGTGCTAGGCAACTTCGAAGAGGCCATCAAGCAGACCGGCCGCGTCCTGGCCGTGCGCGGCCAGATCGTCCCCTCCACCCTGGTCGACGTTACCCTGGAGGCCAAAACGGAGAACGAAGAGACCATTCAAGGCGAGGTCAACATTAGCGAGAGTCCCAGTCGCATTAAGGAAGTCTGTCTCCAGCCCCCCAACCCCCAAGCCTGTCCCGAGGCCATCCGGGCCATTCTGGAGGCGGACGTGATCGTGGTGGGGCCAGGCAGCCTGCTTACCAGCGTCCTGCCCAACCTGCTGGTGGATGGCATAAGGCGAGCGATCAAGGCCTCCTCTGCTGTAAAGGTGTACGTGTGCAATGTGGCCACCCAGCCCGGCGAGACCGATGGCTTCAAGGTGGTCGACCACGTGCGGGTCTTGGAGAGCCACGTGGGCAAGGGCCTCTTCCGCTATGTGCTGGCCAACAGCAACATCGAGAACGGCCTACCCGAGACACGGCGCTCGCAGCCGGTGCGGATCGACGGTGGAGATTCTCTGAGAGCGCACCTCGTTCTGGCCGATGTGGTCAGCGAGGAAAACCGCTACCATCACGACTCCAAGAAGCTAGGAGAGGCCCTGATTCGCTTGTACTACGACCGCAATCACCTGGACCAGACCCTGGCGGCGGAGGAGGAAGCGGAGGAGGCTAGGGTAGCCAGCGCTGTCGACTAACCGAGAGCGCGACCTTCCCCCTTGGAGCGAAGGCGACAAGACATGGAGTTCAAGGACTATCTCAGCATCGTCCAGATCATCATCTCCTTGACCTTGATCCTCATCGTCCTCGCCCAGGCGCGAGGAGAAGGGGGATTCGGTACGCGGGCAAGCTCCATCGTCCGCACCCGCCGCGGTGTGGAGAAGACCCTCTTCCAGTTGACCATAATCCTAGTGGCCCTCTTTCTCCTCATTTCAGCTGTGAGTGTGCGTTCCGGCCTCTAGGCCAACGGTCTCTTTCCGGATCATAGGCGCCCCATGGGAAACAGGAGCCTTCATCTCCGCTGCCTCTAAGGCGTCTCAGGAGGCATGTCAGTGAGCAGGCGTTCTCGCTGGCCGCTTTTGGCCGGCCTGGTGCTGGCCATCGTCGTCCTATCGGCCCTGTGGTATGCCACCAGAGAGGGGTCAGGGCCGCAAGTGCCCGCCCATGGCGGCCTCCACCTGGAAGCGGTAGTGGGAAGCCCCCTGCGCGTCAACCCCCTCTACACGGCCTTCAATGACGTGGACAAGGACCTGGCTACTCTTGTCTTCTCCGGCCTCACCAGATTGGGTCCCGACGGGACGGTCTTGCCCGACCTGGCCGAGAACTGGGAGGTCAGCCCCGACGCTCGCGTCTACACCTTTCATCTGCGTCAGGACATCACCTGGCAGGATGGCATAGCCTTCACCGCTGACGACGTCATCTTCACCTGGAGTGCTCTCATCGACCCCGACTTCAAGGGCGAACCATCGCTGGGGCAGTTCTGGCAGCAGGTAGAGTGTGCCAAGCAGGACGATTTCACCGTCGTCTGTGAACTGCCTCAGCCCTTTGCCCCCTTCCCTGCCCACACCACCATCGGCATCCTGCCTCGACACCGCCTGGAGGGTTTGAGCGCCGAAGGGCTGTTCATCGCCCCCTTCAATGAGCAACCCATAGGTACAGGGCCCTTCATCCTCACGGCCCTCAACAGCCAGAGGGCTCTTCTGGTAAGCAACCCCTCTTATCATTGGGGAGAGCCCGCAATCGCCGAGATAGAGCTCCGTTTCTTCCCCGATTACCCTTCAGCCGCTGCCGCTCTTCAAGATGGGCGGGTGCAGGGCCTTTTCCTGGGTCCAGAAGCCAGCCCTGACATCCTGGAGCAACTGGAACAAGACAAGGAGTTGCAGCGTCTGGCCAGCCGCCGTAACAGCTACACTCTTCTCTATCTCAACACCCGCATGCCCCCGCTCGACGACAGATCGGTGCGCCAGGCCCTCCTCTACGCCCTGGACCGGGAGTCCATCATCGCCAATAGGCTGAACGGAAGAGCCCAGCTCGCCGATAATCCTATCGTCCCCGGCACCTGGGCCTACAGCGACGACGTCAGGAGCTATCGGTACGACCCCCAGCAGGCGCATTCGCTGCTGGAAAAGAGCGGCTGGCAGATCAACTCGCGGGGGGTGCTGGAGAAGGAAGGCCGAGAGCTGAGCCTGGCCCTGCTGACCGATAACGACCCCGAGCGGATGGCCATCGGTCAGGAGATAGCGCACCAGCTCAGGGCGATCGGGGTGGATACCAGCCTGGAATCGCAGGCAGGCAGCGAGTTGGTGCGCGACTTCCTCCTGCCCCGTCGCTTCCAAGCGGTCATCTACGGCTGGGATCAAGGATACGACCCCGATCCCTATCCGGCCTGGCATAGCTCGCAGGTGCAGGAGCAGGGACTCAACCTGGCTGGCTACACCGACCAGAATCTGGACCGAATCCTCAGCGAGGCCCGCCAGACCAGCGACCTGGAACGGCGCAAGGCCCTGTACAGAGAGTTCCAGCAGATCTTCGCCGAGGAGGTACCTAGCATCCTCCTGTTCTATCCCGTCTACAACTACCTCGTCGACAAGGACGTGAAGGGGGTCATCCTGGGCGTCCTCTTCGAGCCTGCCTCTCGCTTCGCTAACGTCCACCAGTGGTACGTCAAGGCGAAGCGCATCGGCTCTTAGCCGAGCCCTCGATATCATGGCGAACCCCATCATCACCCTGACCACCGACTTCGGCCTGGAGGACGCCTACGTGGCTGCCATGAAGGGGGTCATTCTCACCATCAGCCCAGATGCCACCATCGTGGACATCAGCCATGCCGTCCGCCCCCAGGCCATCGAGCAGGGCGCCTTCCTGCTAGCTTCCGCCTGGCCCTACTTCCCCCGCGGTTCCACCCACGTGGGGGTGGTCGACCCGGGCGTGGGGACGGAGCGACAGGCCCTGGCCGTGCGAACGCCGGCCGCTACCTTCGTGGGGCCGGACAACGGCCTGCTCTCGCCCGCCCTGCCCGACGAGGTGCGAGAGGCAGCTTGGGGCCACGATCAGCCTGTTCCTGTCAAGCTTCCCGAGGGCTATCGAGCCGTCTCCCTCACCACCGAGGCCTATTTCCGCCAGCCCGTGAGCAGCACCTTCCACGGCCGCGATATCTTTGCTCCCGTGGCTGCCCACATCTCGCTGGGCGTGCCGCTGGAGGAACTGGGCCCAGCGGTGGAGGAAGTGCTCGCCCTGGCACCCTTTCGCGCCCGCCGTCAGCCCGATGGCGGCCTCAGGGGGCGGGTCATGCACATCGATGTCTTCGGCAACCTGGTGACCGATGTCCGCTGCGAAGACCTGCCGGCCGAAAGGCCAACGGTGGAGGTGGCCGGCCGCCGTATTGCAGGTCTCAGCCCCACATATCAGGAGGGTGCCGAAATCGTGGCGGTCGTTGGCAGCAGCGGCTATCTGGAGATAGCAGCGCCCAAAGCAAGCGCCGCTGAGCTGCTAGGAGCGGCCCTGGGGATGCCTGTGCTCGTACGTTCCTAAGAACGGCTAGGGCTGCAGCAACACCGGGATCTGAACCACGTGGATGGGGCTGCCGTCGGCGGCGCTTAATTCGAACACCCGCACGCACCCTGGCTGCTCGACAACGGTCCTGAAGGCGATATCGACCGCGAAGGGAGCGGAGAATTCGCCCTGCTCCAGCGTGGGCGGGGAAATGCGCCCCTCGGCGAGCAGGGGAGGGGCTGTCACCTCGGCCACCGGCTCGCCGGTGGCGTCGTAGATGGCCACACGCACCCCCGCATCCTCGAACCCGATGCCAGCGCCCCAGCCGCGCACGTGAGCAGGGCTGGTCAGGACGTCGTTCTCCCGGAGCCCCTCCACTACCATGATGTCGGGACTGGCGGGGTCAGGGTTCTCGGGACATATATTGATCACAGGAGTAGGCGTAGCGATGGGCGTTGCAGTCACCACCGGCGTCAAGACGGGCGGGGGTGTCGGTGTGGGCGTGACGGTGGAGATGCGCAGGCCGATTTCGGAGGGAGCTTCTTCGGCGTCTTCCGCACAGGCAAGGAAAAACAGAGGCAAAACCAAGGCCAGCGCCGCCAGCCATCGACAGAAGACAACAGGCCTCAGCATCGGCGACCAGTTCCTCGCATTTCCCATAGTATAACACCCAACAGCGATTGAGGTTGCCCTGGGAGCCGTGCTAGAATCTTCGCGCCTGCCGGGCAGGAGCGAAGATCATGCGAGTGGTGTTCATGGGCACTCCCGAATTTGCCCTCCCCAGCCTGCGTGCACTGGTGGAAGGAGGGTACAACATTGTGGGCGTGTACACCCGCCCCGATCGTCTCGCGGGACGAGGGCGCGCCCTCACGCCGCCCGCCGTAAAGACTGCCGCCCTCGACTACGGTCTGCCCGTCTTCCAACCGCCCGGCCTGCGCCGACCGGAGGCAGCGGAGGAATTGGCCTCCCTCAGGCCCGATGTCATTGTAGTCTGCGCCTTCGGAGTGATCCTCCGCCAGCCGGTGCTGGATATCCCTGCCAAGGGCGTGCTGAATGTCCATCCTTCCCTTCTGCCTCGTCACCGTGGCGCTTCACCCATCGCGGCAGCTATCCTGGCAGGCGACGAGCAGACAGGGGTGACGATAATGCTCATGGACCCTGGAATGGACACCGGCCCCATCCTCAGTCAGCGGGCCATCTCTATCTCGCCCTGGGACACCAGCGGCAGCCTCGGCGAGAGGCTGGCGGAGGTAGGGGCCGAGCTGCTGCCGGAGGTCCTGCCCCGCTGGCTGGCCGACGAGATAGAGCCCCAACCGCAGGACGACTCGCTGGCCAGCCAGTGCTCTCTCTTGCGCAAGGAGGACGGAGCCATCGACTGGAATCTGCCAGCAATCGATATCTGGCGGCAGGTGCGGGCCTTCAACCCCTGGCCAGGGGCGTTCACGACGCTGGCGGAACAGACCCTGCTCATCTGGGAAGCCTGGCCCCTATCGGTTGGCAGCGCGGGAGAGCCGGGGGCGGTCTTGCCTCTCACCCCCGATCAAAGGCAGA
This sequence comes from uncultured Dehalococcoidia bacterium, assembly GCA_964606995.1. Classification (GTDB taxonomy): domain Bacteria; phylum Chloroflexota; class Dehalococcoidia; order SM23-28-2; family SM23-28-2; genus SM23-28-2. The sequence goes on from CAZSHQ010000011.1 coordinate 6,705, forward strand.
TGCTGCCGCCAGAAGCAGGAGAAAAAGAGGCCCTCGCCGTTCAGACGGGCGAGGGCCTGCTGGCGGTCCTGCGACTGCAACGGGCAGGACGCCGCTCCCTTGCGGCGGCCGAGTTCATACGGGGGCAGCGAGACCTGTTCGGCCGCCGGCTGGGCTCATAGGGCGCAGCCTGCCTATTCTTCCTCCCTCTCTTTCTCCTCCGCCGCTTCTGCTTCTACCTTCTCTCCCTCGACTTCCTCTTCTGGCACCTCAACCTCCTCCTCGACCTCCTCCTCGACCAGGCGCGGTGCGGCCACCTTCGCCACCACCAGATCGGGGTCAACCAGAAGGGTGACGTCTGGACTCACCTCCAGGTCCTTCACATGGATGGCGTCGTCGATCTCCGCCAGGCCCGACACGTCGACCTCGATGTGGGGAGGCAAGTCGCCGGGCAGACCCTCCATACTGACGACGTTGACGCTCTGCAGGAGGACACCCTGGTGGACGCTAACTGCCGGAGCCTCGCCCACGATGATCAGGGGCACCTCCAGCCTGATCTTCTCCTTGAGCGATACCTGATAGAAATCGACGTGCAGGAACTCGTCGGTGGTGGGGTTGCGCTGAACGTGGCGGAAGAAGACCGGCCGTCGCTTCTTCTCGCCCTCCACGTGGAGCTGAAGCATGGTGTTGCGGCCGGCTACACGAATGGTTCGGGCCAGGTCGGGCGTGGGCAACTGCACGGCCTGGGAGGGGATGCCGTGACCGTAGATGTTGGCCGGCGTTATGCCCTGGCCCCGCAGCCTCTTGACCTTCTTGCCCAGGATGCTTCGGGGCGCTACCGCCAGCTCGATCTGAGTTGCTGCTTGCGTCATCTTTGACACCTCGCTTGTGACGGCTTCCACCTTACCAGATAGCCGGCCCTCAATCAAGGGCGGGGCCCGTCAACTCGTGCCGCCCATCTTCGGGCAAGTAGTGCTGAACCACCTTGACATTTGACGCCCGATAGGCAGAGAATCGGGCGTGATTATTACGCCCGCCCAAGCGGCAGGCAGAGCCAAGAGGAGGCAACGACATGCAGAGTTGCGTTAAGACAGCCCCAGGCAAGGTAGAGATGATGGACATCCCCGTGCCCACACCTGGCCCCGGGGAGATAGTGGTCAAGACTACCATGGCCACCGTCTGCGGCAGCGATATGCACTTCCTGGACGACATCCCCACGGAGTTGATCATCCCCTTGTACCCATCCATGGCCGGCTTCCTGGCCGGCCTGCCCGGACTGCCGATGGGCCATGAAGGCGTGGGCACGGTGCACGCGGTGGGGGAGGGCGTCACCCGCTTCCAGCCAGGCGATCGAGTGTGCTCCTCTTGCCTCACCGGCTGCGGCAAGTGCATCCAGTGCCTCACAGGCGACTACGGCATCTGCACGGGCGGCGGCAGGTGCCTCTTCGGCACTGAGGGCGAATACTTCGTGGTGCCCTTCGCCGATATCAATGTCGCCAAGGTCCCCGATGAGGTCAGCGACGAGCATGCCATCCTCGCGACGGACATTATGTCCACCGGCTTCGGCGCCATCGAGCGGGCCGAGATGAAGACCGGCGACTCGGTGGCTATCTTCGCCCAGGGGCCGCTCGGCCTTTGCGCTACCGCCGGGGCCAGGGCCAGGGGTGCCGGCCTGGTCATCACCGTAGAGTCGGTACCGGAGAGGATAGAGGCGTCCAAGAAATTGGGCGCGAACGTGGTCATTAACCCTCAGGAGAAAGACCCTGTATCAGAGATCATGAACCTGACCAACGGCCAGGGGGCGGACGTGACCGTGGAGGCCGTCGGCCTGCAGGCGACCTTCGATGGGGCCACCCGAGCGGTGCGCCGTGGCGGTACCGTCTCCAGCATTGGCGTCTATGGCGCTCTGCCGCAGCTTTCCATGTCGACGGTCGCCCCCTCTTTCTACCACCGCAAGGTGGTGATGACCTTCTGCCCGTCGGGCTACGTCCGCCTGAACCACCTTTTCGACATCATAAGGTACGGCAACGTCGACCTGTCGGCCCTGTTCACCCACCGCATGAAGCTCTCCCAGACACCGGAGGCCTACGAGCTCTTTCGCAGCAGGCGCGAGGGCGTCCTCAAGATAGCCCTCACGCCCTAAGCTCTAGCATCCGTCACAAGCGAGTAAGGGCCTCGGCCGAACGGCCGAGGCCCTTACTCTGACCAGGGCTGCGTGATATGATCACCGTCGGCTGGGCTAGCAAGGGAGGGGTTGGATGGAGAAGCTCAGGCGGCTGCGGCAGATCCTGGCGGAGATGGGCTCCCTGCTGGTGGCCTACTCGGGAGGGGTAGACAGCACCTTCCTGGCAGCAGTGGCCTTCGATGTGCTGGGGGAAAACACCCTCGCCGTCACCGGCCTGTCAGCGGCAGTCCCGCCCTCGGAGGCGAAGGAGGCCCAGGAGCTGGCCCGCCAAATAGGCGTACCCCACCTGCTCATCGAGACGGATGAGATGGAGAACCCCGCATACGTGGCCAACTCCTCCCAGCGCTGTTACCACTGCAAGCACGAACTGTACGGCAAGCTCGGGCGGATGGCCGCCGAGCGGGGCATGGCCTGGATCGCCGACGGCTGTAATGTCGATGACCTTACCGACTTTCGCCCAGGCCAGCAGGCCGCTCGTGAGCATGGCATTCGCAGCCCCCTGGTGGAGGCTGGCCTCACCAAGGAGGACATCCGCGCCCTCTCCCGCCGGCTGGGATTGTCCACCTGGGACAAGCCGGCCATGGCCTGCCTGGCCTCGCGCATCCCCTACGAGACGCCGGTGACGGTGGAAGCCCTGAATCGCATCGCCCAGGCCGAGGAGTTCATACGCTCGTTGGGTGTGCGCCAGCTACGCGTCCGCCACCATGACAGCGTGGCCCGCATCGAGACGGACGAGGCAGGCAGGGCCCTTCTGATGTCGGATGACAACCGACGGGCAGTCGTGGACAGACTGCGAGGGCTGGGCTACCGCTACGTCACCCTGGACCTAGAGGGCTACAAAAGGGGCAGCCTGAACCAGATGCTCTCCCAGCCATGAGCCTGCTAACGGCCGTCCTCCTGGTAGGGCTGGGGGTGGTGGTAGGAGCCTTTGGTACGATCATCGGCGTGGGCGGCGGATTCATCCTGGTCCCTATCCTGCTCCTCGCCTATCCAGACGATGACCCAGCTATCATCACCAGCATCTCGCTGGCGGTTGTCTTCTTCAACGCTCTGTCAGGCTCTTTGGGCTACGCGCGACTTCGCCGCATAGACTACCGTACCGGCCTCGCCTTCGCCCTGGCCACCATACCTGGAGCCATCGTGGGAGCGGCGGCGACCAACTGGGTGCCCAGGCAGGGCTTCGACCTCACTTTCGGCCTGCTGCTCATCGCCCTGTCGATCTACATGGCCTTGCGGGCAGGGGCGACGAGCGGCAGGAGGTCGGCAAGCCTGCGGCCCAACGCCCAGCGAGCCCTCACGGATTCTGCCGGCATCACCTACGACTATAGCTTCAATCGTGAGCTGGGCATCACGATCAGTTTCCTGGTGGGGTTCATCGCCAGCTTCCTGGGAGTGGGCGGCGGCATCATCCACGTGCCAGTCATGGTCAGCCTGCTCAGCTTCCCCGCCCACGTCGCTACCGCCACGTCCCATTTCATTCTGGTGTTCACCGCCCTCACCGGCACCGTGGTGCACATAGTGGACGGGTCATTGGCTGAAGGCTGGGCGAGGATGACAGCCCTGGCTGTCGGGGTGGTTGCCGGAGCCCAGATAGGCGCTAGGCTATCTGGGCGCCTGCCGGCAGGGGTTATCGTCCGCCTTCTGGCTGTAGCCCTGTTTGCGGTGGCTGTCCGCCTGGTCATAGCCGGCGCCAGCGGATAGCCCTCAGGGTGTGGCGAAGGCCAGCGGCACGTACTCCCCGCTGGGCTTTCGCTGGGCCAGGTGGTAGCGGCCGGCACGCAGCTCTTCGATGAGCTCTTCCTTGCTTCCAACCGTCCGCTGAAAGATGGTAACGCAGCGGCCGACCTCCATGTAGGTGTGGGCGTCGCTGCCGGCCACGGCCGTCTTTCCCAGCACCTGCGCCGCCTCTTGAGCCAGCTCATTCTCCTTTTGGGTGCAGGCGTAGTTCAGCACCTCGATGGCGTCCACCAGCTCGAAGACAGGGTGCTGAGCCAGCTCCACCGCCGTCAAGGCCGAGGGATCGTACTGGCGGCCGAAGAGGCGGTTGGAGTGGCTGGGGAAAAAGCGAAAGGGGTGGGCCAGGATCATGAAGGCGCCCTGAGCCCGCGCCAGGCGGTGTAGCTCATCCGCTCGCTCAACCCCCTGGACATCACTGTCCAGGCCCAGGACGATGATGTGGCCGAAGTCGGTCTCCCACTCGCGGTCGCTGCAGACAAAGAGGCCGCTCTCCTGACGGAAGCGCTCCAGCCGCTCCCTGTCCCAGGGGGTGTCGTGCTCAGTGATGACCAGGCCGTCGAGGCCCAAGTCGCGGGCGGCCTCCAGCAGCCGCGGCGGCGTGAGGTTGCTGTCGGGGGAGCCGATGGAGGTGTGGACATGCATGTCCACCACCATACCCCTCGGCCTCTTAGGTCGCTCTATCATAATATGTTGACCGTATCTATACTAGCGTAGCATACAGATAGGGCCAAGGGGAAGGAGCCTGGCCGACGGCGGCCAGCGGGACGTATAATCGCCTTGCTATGGCAGCCATCCTGGCATCACTGTGGCCTCGCCCGTGTTCGTGCCGGCCGCCCGCCGGGATGGGCGGTGGCTGGGCCCGGGCCTAGCGCACTCCGACGGCTGCAACCCGAATGGGCCGGCCTTCCTTAACCAGGTTTCTACCCCTTTTCACCCTGCTGTTATGTAACGCATCAGGGCCAAAGTGCTAGCCTGGTATTCAGGAGGTGCGGCCCTTAGCTTACCCTCTCGGCGATGGCTGACCAGCATCCCCAGAGGACCTAGCGGGAGGTAGATAGCTGTGATTCGCGCGATATCCGCTCTGCTCAGAGGAATAAGAGACCTCATTACAGCCCCATTGGGCAGGCCCCAGCCTGCGCTGCAAGAGTCGCTAGCATCGAACTGGGTGGCGATGAAGCTGCGCGTCATGCGCGGCGAGATCGCCCCCGGCGCCCCCATCTACGTCGCTGAACTCCAACCAGGCAGGGGCGCCGGCTACATGACGGTGCAATCGGTCTTGAAGACGGTAGAGGACGGCTGGGGACACTGGAACCGCAAGACAATGGCCTGGTGGTGCCAAGTCCTCGAGCAGGCGAACAACGGCTCGACCAGCAAAGCATGACCCCAACCAGCGAGCATCTGCACCCCGCAGGAAGACACCCCCCTAGGGCACGAGCACTCCAGGTGATTCAGGGCACAGCCCTTCACCCGCACCGGCACCTCGCTGGCAATGATCAGCGGGTCGGGGCGTCCTCGTAGACAAGCTTCTCCATTCGCACCGACTCCTCCCACCTTTACCGGACGACCAACCCAGCCTACAATCGATTTGTGGTATAGCAGAGGAGGCTGTTGAAAAAACGCCCCATTCGCCCTTCGACAGGCCCTTCGGCTGCGCTCAGGACAGGCCCAGGGCGAGCAGTCTTGAGTTGCCGTGTATATTTCCGTTCGTGGTGAGCCTGTCGAACCATAAACGGAGACAATGGGTATTTGAACAGCCTCGAGCTACTCTCTGAACTATGGTTGAAGGTGCGTCCATCCTCAAGGTAAGGCGACTGCGGCCGGGAGCCAGGCTCCCCCAGCGGGTCACCCCTGGCTCCACCGGCCTCGACCTGTTTGCCTGCATCGAGGAGGCGAACGCCATCGAGCTGGGGCGAGACCCTGTCCTGGTGCCTACGGGCATCGCCATCGAGGTGCCGCCGGGCTACGACGCCCAGGTGCGGCCCCGCTCCGGCCTTTCGGCCAAGGGGGTAGGCGTCGCCTTCGGCACCATCGACAGCGACTACCGGGGAGAGGTGCTGGTCACCATGTACCTCTTCGGCGCCCTCGATTCATACACTATCCGTCACGGCGACCGCATCGCCCAACTGGTCATCGGCCGCTGGGCCGACCTGCCGGTCGTGGAGGTGGACGCCCTTTCAGAGACGGAGCGCGGCCCGACGGGCCACGGCTCGACGGGAGTCTGAACGCGGCCTACGGCGGAGGCGCTAGCCGCCGCGCCAGCTCTCGGCGGGCCTCCTCCAGGCACTGGGCCAGTGGCCGGCCGCAGTCCACCACCATGTGCTCATCGGGCGGCAGTTCCGTCACCGGCTGCAAGACCTGCTTCTGGGTCTCGTATATCTCCCAGCGGGCGTCGGACGCATCGCGCCCGGTCCGCAAGCGCTCCTCCAGCCGCTGGCGAACGACCTGCTCGTCGGCTCGGCACTCCAGACAAAGGAAGCTGGCACCCATCGCCTGAGCGATCTCTCTCGCTCGCTGGCGCTGGCGGCGCTGGGCGAAGGTGGCATCGACAATCACCGACCGCCCTTCGGCCAGAGCCAGGCGCGCTCGCTCCAGCAGGGCCTTGTAGGTGCGCTCGCTGAAGCGCGGCGAGTAGATGCCCCTGCCGAAAGGCTCGAAGCGACGCTCCCGTGGTGCAAGCCCGGCTAGCTCCTTGCGCACCACGTCGGAAGAGATGACGGGCATGCCCGCGGCCTCGCCCAGGGCCTCGGCCAGCACCGTCTTGCCAGTGGCCACCAGGCCGCAGGTGATGAGGAGAACGGGCGGCGGTTGATGCGCAGCGTACTGGCAGGCCAAGCGGAAGTAGCGGCGAGCCGCCGAGCGGGCCTGCTCCTTCTCATCTGCGCTGACCTCCGCCTGGTCCAGCTTGAAGCTCTCCACCTTGCCCCGTACGCAGGCCCGATAGCACTTGTAGAATTCGGTGACGCTTAGAACTTCGGGGTCGGCTGCCGCCCGGGCGTAGTGCTGCACGAGGACGTCAGCCAGGTCGGGCCGGTCGTGGAAGTCCAGGTCCATGGCCAGAAAGCCGATGTCCCCCGCCACGTCCGTGTAGCGAAATCGGCGGTTGAACTCGATGCAATCGAAGATGCAGATGCCATCGACGAAGCAGACGCTCTCGGAGCGGACATCGCCGTGGCAGTCGCAGATGCGCCCCTGCTGAACGCGCCGCTCCAGCAAGGGCCGCTGGCGGACGAAGAAAGAGCGAACGTAGGCCCGCAGATAGCGATCCTGCTCTGCGGTGATCGTATCACCAATGTAGACAGCCCACTGGTCGAAGTTCTCGTCCCAGGCGATGCGGATGGCCCGCGCTCCATAGCGGGCAATGGCTGGGCTGGTAGCCGCGCGAGCGTGGAAGTCGGCCAGCCGCTCGGCCACAGCCTCGACCATGGTCGGCGATATCTTGCCCTGCGCCAGCAGGCTGTCCATCATGCGATCGGCCGGCAGGCGGCGCATCTTGACAGCGTACTCCACGGCCTTGCCTCGCCCCTCCAGACTGAGACGTCCGCCCTGCCAGGCCACTCGCACGACTCCCTGGTAGGCTCCAGGGCACAGACGGCGGTTGAGGATGACCTCCTGGCGGCAGTAGTAGCGCCGCTTGGCCAAGGTGGTGAAATCAAGAAAACCGAAGTCCACCGGCTTCTTGATCTTGTAGACGAAATCGCCAGCCAGCAGTACGTAGGAGATGTGGGTCTGCACCAGCTCGACCTTCCCCACCGCGTAGGGATAGGCGGCCGGCTGCAACAGCCCTCGAATCAGCTCCGGCAGCTCTGCTGTAGACAACGCTTCTCCCTGCCCTCCGAAGTATAGCACCCATCTGGGCAGGCGGCGTATACTGCCCCTGAGGGCGCTATGAGGCAAGCGAAGGTCGTCACCTGCTTCCTCCTGCGTCGCAGCAGCGGCGACGACGAGGTCCTTCTGCTGCGGCGCAGCCAGCAGGTGGGCACCTACCGAGGCCGCTGGGCGGGCATCAGCGGCTACATAGAGGAGACCGACCCCCTGACCCAGGCCTACACCGAGATGGAAGAGGAGGCGGGCCTGGCCAGGGAAGACGTGCAGCTTTTGCGGAGCGGCGAGCCCCTGGAGGTGGTGGACGCCGAAGCCGAGCGGCGCTGGATAGTGCACCCCTTCCTCTTCGAGGTCAGAGAGCCCGCCAGGATACGAGCGGACTGGGAGCACAGCGAAACCCGCTGGATCCGGCCGCAGGACATCTCCCACTACGAGACCGTCCCTCAACTGGCGGAGACTCTCATGCGGGTCTACCCACTGCCGCCGCCATGACGCCCATCAGCCCCCGCATATCCCGGGCCATCGAGAGCATCGGCCAGGATCGGACCCACGGCGCCAGCTGGCTGGCCCGCGATGCGGCCAATGTGCTCACCCATTGGCTCGAAGAATGCCCGGCCCAGACCGCGGCGGAGTTGCTCTCCCACCTCAGAGAGGCGGCCAGGGCTCTGGCCCAGGCCCAACCGAGCATGGCCGCTGTGAGCAATGCCGTCGGTGCCGTCGTGCTTGCCGCTGGCGAGAAGGCGCCGGGCGGCTTGCCTGCCATGCGCCGGGCAGCACTGGCCCGAGCCCGCCAGATAATCGATAGCTGGGAAAAGGTCTCTCAGCGTATTGTCCGCCAGGCCGAGCGAGCTCTGCCCCCAGGCGCGATCATGACCCACAGCTATTCGGCGACGACCTTCGCCGTCCTGGAGCGGCTGGCCTCCAAGGGGTCGCCGATCATCGTCACCGAATCGGCCCCTCTGAACGAAGGGAGAACTACCGCTCGCCTTCTAGCCCGCCTGAGCGTGGCGGTGACCCTGATCAGCGATGCCCAGGCGGCAGCGTTCATGCCAGAGGCGGCGGCAGTGCTGGTGGGCGCCGACACTGTCTTCGCCAACGGCGCCGTGGTCAACAAGGTGGGCACCTGCGCCCTGGCCCTCCTCGCCCGAAACGCTCGCATCCCCTTCTATGTGGCAACGGAGACCCTCAAGGTTGCGCCGGGCCGACCAGGCCCCACTCAAGAAGCGCCGGAAGAAAGACAGCCGGGGCTAGCCATTCCCGCCGTCTACTTCGACCTGACGCCGTCCCGCCTGGTGACAGCCCTGATCACCGAGGAGGGCGTGTTCGCCCCCAAGGAGATACGACCGCTGGCCAGGCGAGCGCGTCAGTACCGGAAAGCCCTCTTCGCCTAGCAGAACCGTCGACTTCTCTGATATACTGCCGCCGTGCACGCTACTAGCCGTCTTCCGTTTGCCTTGACCTGCCTCGTCGTGGCTGGCTTGACCGCCGCCTTGGCCAGCGCCTGCGAGGGTGAGGAAGAAGAGGCGCCTACCGCGACGCCCACAGCGACGGAGGCTCCTGCGGTCACGGCGACGCAAACCCGACTGACTACCCCGACCGTGACGGCCACGCCAACCGCAGTGGCCAGTCCGACCGCTACGCCTACGGCGACTCCGGTGCCCAGCCCGACAGCTGTCGCCACGCCTACAGTGACCGCCGCGCCGCGCCAGCCCAGCGACTTCGCCGACTATCCCGCCGCCA
>CAZSHQ010000012.1:0-15450 GCA_964606995.1 uncultured Dehalococcoidia bacterium
GAGGAGACAGAGAGCGAGAAGTCGTGAAGCTTCCCGTATACAACGCCAAGGGAGCTAAGTTGAAGCCCATAGCGGTGGATGACCAGGTATTCGCCATCAAGCCCAACCTGGCGGTGGTGCATCAGGCCTTTGTGGCCCAGCGGGCCAATCAGCGGGCTGGCAGCGCCAGCACCAGGACGCGGAGCGAGGTGCGAGGCAGCACGGCCAAGATTCGTATTCAGAAGGGCACCGGGCGGGCGCGGGCAGGGCCCGCTAGTGCGCCCCAGCGTCGGGGCGGCGGTGTCGCCTTCGGGCCCAAGCCTCGCAGCTACCGCCAGGCGTTGCCCAAGCGTATGAAGCGGCTGGCCATCCGCTCGGTGCTATCGGGCAAGGTGGCCGACGGTCGCCTGGTGGTGGTCAAGGAATTGGCTCTGGAGAAGCCGCGCACGAAGGACATGGTGAGCGTCCTGAGCAACCTTGGCATCGAGCGCTCGGCGCTCATTGTCACCGGCGAGCCGAACCGCAGCGTGCATGCCAGCACACGTAACATACCGAAGACAAAGGTTCTGCCCGCCGACTACCTGAACGTGCTGGACATGCTCACCCATCGTGTTCTGGTGATGACGGTGGCAGCGGTGCGCCGCTGCGAGGCCCTTTGGGGTGGCGATCGCGCCGGGGAGCGGCGACCGAGAGTCGGCATGGCTGCTGGCGGGCAGGAGGCGAGCTAGGATGCCCAAGGCCATTCACCCTTACGACGTGATTCAGCAGCCCCTGGTGACTGAGAAGGGCTCCTACCTGCTGGCCGAGGACAAGTATGCTTTTCGGGTGGCCAAGGGAGCCAACAAGACCCAGATCAAGCAGGCTGTGGAGAAGGCCTTCGACGTGCGGGTGGTGGCAGTTAACGTGATGAACGTGAGGGGCAAGCAGCGTCGCTGGGGGAGAAGGGAGACCCTCAGTCCTGCCTGGAAGAAGGCCATTGTCACCCTGGCAGCAGGGGACAAGATCGAACTGTTCGAGGGTGTGTAGAGATGGGGATTAAGCAGTACAAGCCCACCTCTCCCGGCCGACGGGGAGCGACCGGCTACACTTTCGAGGAGATAACCAAGAAGAAGCCGGAGAAGTCTCTGACGGTGCCCCTGAAGAAGAAGGCGGGACGCAACCGTCAGGGACGGGTCACCGTGCGTCACCGCGGCGGCGGTGCCAAGCGGATGCTGCGCCTCATCGACTTCAAGCGGGACAAGTTTGGTGTACCGGGCAGGGTGGCGGCCATCGAATACGACCCCAACCGCTCGGCACGCATCGCCCTCGTCCACTACGCCGACGGCGACAAGCGCTACATCCTGTGGCCTGTGGGCCTGAAGGTGGGGGATACGGTGATGTCTGGCCCTGAGGCGGAAATACGGCCGGGCAATGCCCTGCCCCTGAGGAGGATACCGCTGGGCACAGCGGTGCACAACGTGGAGTTGTCCTTGAAGCGGGGCGGCCAGCTAGTGCGCAGTGCTGGTTCTGCTGCCCAGGTGATGGCCAAAGAGGAGCGATACGTGCTCGTGCGTCTGCCCTCGGGGGAGATACGCAAGATCCTGGCCGACTGCGTGGCAACTATCGGCCAGGTGGGCAACGTTGAGCACAGCCAGATCAAGCTCGGGCGGGCAGGTCGAGCCCGCCTGATGGGGCGGCGGCCCACGGTGCGCGGCTCGGCCATGAGCCCGCGTGATCACCCTCACGGTGGCGGCGAGGGCAAGGCGCCCATCGGCTTGCCCGGGCCGAAGACGCCCTGGGGCAAGCCGGCGCTGGGTTATCGCACCCGCCGCCGCAAGGGCAGCGACAAGTACATTGTGCGACGTCGCCGTGGCAGCTAGGGGGTAGGCGTTGACCAGATCGACCAAGAAGGGGCCATTTGTAGAAGCCAAGCTGATGAAGAAGGCGGAGGGGGTGCAGCGCTCGGGGCAGAAGGCGATCATTCGCACCTGGTCGCGGGCGTCCACCATAATGCCTCAGATGGTGGGCCTGACCATCGCTGTCTACGACGGTCGGCGCCATGTGCCTATCTTCATCACCGAGAACATGGTCGGCCACCGCTTGGGGGAGTTCGCCCTGACGCGCACCTTTCGTGGCCACGGTGGTCGGTCGGAGAAGTTTACCAAGGTGCGCCGGCGGTAGGGATGTAGCATGCAGGTGAGAGCCGTGGCCAGGAACGTGGCCGTATCGCCCAAGAAGATAAGGCTCGTCCTCGAGCAGTTGCCAGGCAGGAGCACGACCGAGGTACTGGCCCGTCTGCGCCACATGCCGTCGCCTCATGCCAGGGTGGTGGCCAAGGTGGTGCGGTCGGCGGTAGCTAACGCCGAGAACAACTATCAGATAGACCCGCGTTACCTGCGAGTCATCGCTGCTTATGCTGGCGATGCGCCCGTGGTCAAGCGATGGCGGGCACGCCCCCGCGGCCGTGCTTCCCCCATCCTGAAGCGACGCAGCCACGTTACGGTCGTAGTAGAGGAGGTTGAAGGCTAACATGGGTCAGAAGGTTCATCCTCACGGCTTTCGCCTTGGCTATATCTACGGCTGGCAGAGCAGGTGGTTCGCCGAGAAGTCCTACACCGAGCTTCTGCACGAGGACTTGACCATTCGGCGCACCCTCGACGAAATGCTGGTCGATGCTGGCGTGTCCAACGTGGAGATCGACCGTAACGCCAATCAGGTCACGGTGACCATCCATACGGCACGGCCGGGCATAGTGATCGGCCGCGGAGGCCAGCGGGTGGACGAGGTGCGCAAGGAGCTGGAGAGGCTGACCGGGCGGCGCTTGCGGGTGAACATTGTCGAGATCCGCATGCCGGAGATGGACGCTGCCCTGGTAGCCAGAGCGGTGGCAGATCAGTTGGCGCGGCGAGTGTCCCATCGGCGGGCGATGAAGCAGGCGGTGGCCCGAACTATGCAACGGGGGGTCGAGGGTATCAAGATCAAGGTGTCAGGGCGTCTGGGTGGCAGCGAGATGTCGCGCAAGGACACGGAGATGGTGGGGCGAGTGCCCTTGCATACCCTGAAAGCGGACATCGACTACGGTACCGCCGAGGCCCACATCACCCTTGGTCGCATCGGCGTCAAGGTTTGGATTTATAAGGGCGATATTGTGCCCGAGGCCAGGGGAGGAGCAGAAGGGGAGGAATCTCCCTCGCCCAGCCCTGGGGAGTGAGCAGCTATGCTGCAGCCTAAGCGAGTGAAGCATCGGAAGGTTCATCGAGGCCGCCGCAAAGGCGAAGCCAGTGCCGGCAACAGGTTGACCTTCGGCGAGTTCGGCCTTCAGGCCCTGGGGCACACCTGGATGACCGCCCGTCAGATCGAGGCCGCCCGCCGGGCCATCACCCACCACATCCGCCGTGGCGGCAAGGTGTGGATCTGCGTCTTCCCCGATAAGTCGGTCACTAAGAAGCCAGCGGAGACGCGCATGGGCAGCGGCAAGGCAGCCCCCGACCACTGGGTGGCGGTGGTCAGGCCGGGGAGGATTCTGTTCGAGATCGCTGGCGTGCAGGAGGATGTGGCACGGGAGGCCATGCGCCTGGCCTCGCACAAGCTGCCTATCCCCACTCGGGTGGTGGCGCGTGAGGCGACGGTCTAGGTGGCAGCGGTGACGAGGGTCAACCGAAGGGCTGACGAGATTCGCCGCCTCTCCGATGGCGACCTGGCCAAGGAGATGGAGGAGGCGTACCGCCGTCTCTTCTCCCTGCGCCTGCGGTGGATGACTCGCCAGGAGCCTAACTACCGGCTGATCAGGCAGATTAAGAGGCGGATTGCTCGGCTGAAGACCATCCAGAAGGAGCGGCAGTTGGTCGCCCAGGCGGTCGCCGAGAAGGAGTAGGATGGCGAAAGTTAGCCACGGTCGCCAGAAGACCCGTGTGGGGGTGGTTGTCAGCGACAGGATGTCGAAGACGGTGGTAGTGGCAGTGGGTGCCATAAAGCGCCATCGTTTGTACAAGAAGATCATGCGGCGGGTGACGCGCTACAAGGCCCACGATGAGGAGAACGCCTGCCAGGTGGGCGATAAGGTGCTCATCGTGGAGACGCGGCCCCTATCGCGCGACAAGCGCTGGCGGGTGGTCGAGGTCCTGGTCACCGCTGCCCTGCCCGAGGAAGAGAAGGCCATCATCGAGGAGGAGGTGGCTGAGGAAGTGAGGGAGTTGGATGAGGCAACGGCTGCTGAAGCCCCGCCGGCAAAGGAAGAGGCACCACCCACGGAGGAGGAGGTAGTGGCCGAGGAGGAGCAGCCAGCGGCGGTTGAGGAGATCGAAGAGGCGGCGCAGGCCGGCGAGGAAGGGCAGCCGCCTTCGGAGGAAGAGGAGCCGCAGGCCGGCGAGGAAGGGCAGCCGCCTTCGGAGGAGGAGGCGGCGCAGCCGGCAGAAGAAGAGCAAGCGCGGGCTGAGGAAGGGGAGCAGCCTGAAGAGGAAGAAACGCAGGAATCATGATCCAATCGTTTACGCGCCTCAAGGTGGCCGACAACACGGGCGCCCGCCAGATCATGTGCATTCGGGTGTTGGGTGGCTCACGCCGTCGCTATGCCCGCGTGGGCGACGTTTTCGTGGGCACGGTCAAGCAGGCTGTTCCCGGCGGTTCAGTAAAGAAGGGCGAAGTGGTTAAAGCGGTGGTGGTGAGGGTGGCTAGAACCTACGGTCGCCCCGATGGCAGCCATATCCGCTTCGATGACAACGCCGCTGTCATCCTGGCCGATAACCTCAATCCCCGGGGCACCCGCATCTTCGGGCCGGTGGGCCGTGAACTGCGGGAGAAGAACTTTATGAAGATCGTGTCCTTGGCGCCGGAAGTGGTGTAGCCATGGCCAAGATCAGGCGCGAGGACACAGTGCTGGTTATTAAGGGTAAGGAGAGGGGTAAGACGGGCGTGGTTCGGCAGGTGGTACCTCGCCAGAGACGGGTCATTGTAACCGGTGTGAATATAGTGAAGCGCCACATGCGACCGCGCGCCGAGCGCCCGGGAGGGATCATCGAAATGGAGGCGCCCATCCACGTGTCGAACGTCATGATCATCTGCAAGAGCTGCAACAAGCCAACGCGGGTGGGGTTTCGCTTCCGTGAGGGCGGCGGTAAGGTGCGCTTCTGCCGCCACTGCGGTCAGCCGCTGGACTAGGAAGTGATAGCGATGGCGCCCAGAATCAAAGAGCGATACCGAGAGGAAGTGGTGCCAGCCCTTGTGAAGGAGTTCGGTTACAAGAACGTAATGCAGGCGCCCCGCTTGGAGAAGATCGTGGTGAACGTGGGTCTGGGAGAGGCCCTGCAGAATCCGAAGGCCCTGGACTCGGCGGCTGAGGACGTGGCCGCCATCACCGGTCAGAGGCCGGTGATCACCCGTGCCAAGAAGTCTATCGCTGCCTTTAAGGTGCGCAAGGGGATGTCTATCGGTCTTAGCGTGACGGTGCGGGGTGACCGCATGTACGAGCTATTCGACCGTATGGTGAACGCCGCCCTGCCCCGCATTCGCGACTTTCAGGGGGTTTCGCTTTACTCGTTCGATGGCCGCGGCAACTATAGCCTGGGCATCAAGGAACAGTTGATCTTTCCAGAGGTGGACTACGACAAGATCGACCGCATTCGCGGCTTTCAGGTGACGGTAGTAACCACCGCTAGGAGCGATGAGGAGAGCAAGCGGCTGCTGGAGCTCTTAGGCATGCCCTTTGCCCGTAGCTGAGCCTGCTTGGCGTCAAGCAGGCCAAGGAGGAAGCGTTGACTCGTAAGGCCCTTTACATCAAGGCCTTCGACAAGGAGCCGAAGTACAAGGTGCGGCGGAATAATCGCTGCAGGCGCTGCGGGCGGCCGCGGGCCTACATGCGCCGGTTTGCCCTCTGCCGTATCTGCTTCCGCGAGTTGGCGCTAGAGGGCAAGTTGCCAGGGGTCAAGAAATCCAGCTGGTAGGGAGTGATGCATATGGTGACCGACCCCATTGCCGATTTGCTGACGCGCATTCGCAATGCCCTGGTGGCCGGGCACGAGGCTGTTCAGGTACCAGCCTCCAAGATGAAGATCGCTATCACTAAGGTGCTCAAGACAGAGGGCTTTGTCAAGGATTTCGAGGTAGTGCATGACGGCGTCAAGAAGAGCATCCGCATCGATCTGGCTTACGGCCGCAAGAAGGAGGCCATTATCAGCGGTCTGCGGCGGGTAAGCAAGCCCGGCCTGAGGGTGTATGTGCAGAAGCGGGAGATCCCCCGCGTCTACGGCGGCCTGGGCATCGCCATTCTCTCGACCCCTCAGGGGGTAATGACCGGACAGGAGGCCTGGCGTCGGCAGGTGGGCGGCGAGGTCCTCTGCTACGTGTGGTAAGGGAGGGGAGGTAATGTCTCGCGTAGGCCGACAGCCCATAGATGTTCCCTCGGCGGTGAAGGTGAACATCGACGGAGCCCGAGTCACCGTAACTGGTCCCAAGGGGGAGCTCAGCCGCGAGTTTCACCCTGACATTGGCATTCGTCTGGACGATGGCCAGCTCCTGGTCAGCCGACCCAGCGACCGGCCCGAGCATCGCTCGCTGCACGGCCTGACTCGCAGCTTGTTGGCCAACATGGTCGCTGGCGTGAGCGAAGGCTTCACTAAGGTGTTGGAACTGCACGGGGTGGGCTATCGAGCTCAGATGCAGGGGGAGAAGCTGGTGCTTCAGGTGGGCTACTCTCGGCCGGTGGAGATAACGCCGCTGCCTGGGATCACTCTGGCGGTGGAGGGCACCAGTCGGGTGGTGGTGAAAGGCATAAGCAGGGAACTGGTGGGCCAGGTGGCCGCCGATATTCGTGCTGTGCGGCCGCCCGATCCCTACAAGGGCAAGGGCATCCGTTATCAGGGCGAGAGGGTCCGCCACAAGGCAGGCAAAGCGGGCAAGATCATCAAGCATTAGTCATGAAGGGCAAGAAGACAGCGCGAGCAGCTCGGAAGCGTCGTCATCGGCGGGTGCGGCTGAAGGTAGTGGGCACCGCCCAGAGGCCACGTTTGTGCGTCTTTCGCAGCCTTAGTCACATCTATGCTCAGGTGATCGATGATGAGGGCGGCCACACCCTGGTAGCGGCCTGCGACCTAGAGGCGGATATCCGCAAACAGGTCAACGGCAAGCGCAAGACTGAGGTGGCCAGCCTTGTGGGCCAGCGATTGGCCGAGCGTGCCCTAGAGAAAGGGATCGGGACGGCGGTGTTCGACCGCGGCGGCTACAAGTTTCACGGTCGGGTCAAGGCCCTGGCTGATGCCGCTCGCCAGGGCGGGCTCGTGTTCTAGGGACGAGGAGAGATGTCCAATCCCAAGAAGTATATAGCCACTGCCCGGAAGATCGACCCTCTGGAGCTGGAGTTGGCCGAGAAGGTGGTGTTTATTAACCGAGTGGCCAAGGTGGTCAAGGGTGGCCGCCGCTTCCACTTCACTGCCGTCGTGGTGGTGGGGGATAGCGAGGGCCACGTAGGAGCGGCCATAGGCAAGGCCAAGGAGGTGCCTGAGGCCATTCGCAAGGCCACCACCGTAGCCCGCAAGAACCTGATAAAGGTTCCCATGAAGGGCACGACCATTCCTCACGAGGTGCTGGTGCACTTTGGCGCTGTCAAGGTGCTCATCAAGCCAGCGCCGCCGGGCACCGGCCTCATCGCTGGCGGGGGTGTGCGGGCGGTCTTACAGATGGCGGGCATTAAGGACGTGGTGGCCAAGTGCCTGGGCAACGCCAACGCGGTCAATGTCGTCAAGGCCACCATGCTCGGTCTTTCTCAGATGAGGGATGTGGGGGCGACGGTGGCCAGCCGTCGTGCCCGGGCTGCCGCCGAGGTGTAGGGAGCGATGGCCAAGCTCAGGATCACCTGGAAGAAGAGCGCGATCGGCTACGCGCCAAAGCAGCGGCGGACTATCCGCGCGCTGGGGCTGCGGCGCTTGGGCCAGGCGGTGCAACATAGCGATTCGCGAGTTGTGCGTGGTATGATACTCAAGGTGCGCCATTTGGTGGAGGTGGAGGAGGTGGGCGAATAGGAATGCAAGCCCACGAGCTAAGGCCCCCTAAGGGTGCTCGTCACAAGCGAAAGCGAGTCGGCCGCGGCGATGGCAGCGGCCATGGTACCTATTCGGGGCGCGGCTCGAAGGGGCAGAAGTCGCGTTCGGGCGTCGGGATTCGCTTAGGCTTCGAGGGGGGCCAGACGCCCCTCATCAAGCGTCTGCCCCGGCGGCGGGGTTTCACCAACATCTTCCGGGTGGAGTATGTGCCTGTGAACGTGAAGCAGTTGGAGCGCTTCGAGGCGGGCACAGAGGTAACGCCCGAGCTCCTGCGAGAGGTGGGCATCATCAAGACTTTGAGACAGCCGGTGAAGGTTCTTGGCGACGGCGAGATAACCAAGGCCCTGACGGTACGGGCCCACAGGTTCTCGGCGATGGCCAAGGGGAAGATCGAGGCGGCTGGAGGAAGCGTCGAGGAGGTAGCTCATGGCGCGAGCGCCCACCGTCGCTAGGCCGCGTCTTCTCCAGGCTGTCCTCGACGCCTTCCAGCAGGCGGACGTCCGTCGGAAGATCATATTCACTCTGGCGTTGCTGGTGGTGTTCCGCTTTGTGGCCAATCTGCCGCTTCCAGGCATTGACAGGGATGCCTTGTCGGGCATCTTTGAGGGCAATGCCGTCCTTGGCTTTCTCAACATCTTCAGCGGGGGTGCCCTGCGGAACATGAGCGTCGCTGCCCTGGGGGTCTACCCCTACGTGACGGCCTCCATCGTCATGCAGCTACTCGTCCCCATAGTGCCCCAACTTCAGGCTTTGACGAAGGAGGGGGAGCAGGGCCGCCGCCAGATCCAGATCTACACTCACTATCTGACAATACCCATGTGCATTGTCCAGGGCTACGGACAGTTGTTCCTTATCGACAACCTGGGCGGTTTTGGGGGAGAGACAAAGATCGGCCTTACCGGCGATGCTTTGCTGCCCACCCTTTCCATGATTACCACCATGACTGCCGGCACCATGTTCCTGGTCTGGCTGGGCGAGTTGATCAGCGAGAAGGGGATCGGCAATGGCATATCGGTGCTCATCTTCGCTGGCATCGTCGCTAACATACCGCGGATGATCTGGACCGAGGTTTATACCTCGACGGCCATGACAGGCGTTATTATGCTGGTTCTGTTCATCATCTTCATCCTGGGCATCATCGTCTTCTTCCAGGAAGCCCAGAGGCGCATCCCTGTTCAGTACTCCCGCAGCCTATTCCGGGGCGGGCGGATGTACCGGCAGTCGGGTCAGACCCACATCCCGCTGCGGGTGAACTCGGCAGGGATGATCCCCCTCATCTTCGCCTTTTCCATCGTCATCTTTCCAGCGTATGCGGCCAGCATGTTCGAGACGTCGGACATTGCCTGGGTAGCCAACGTGGCGGACAAGGTGAAGGGGGTCTTCGACCCCTCAAACTGGGGCTATTGGATATTCTTGTTCCTTCTGGTGGTGATCTTTGCCTTCTTTTACACGATGGTTATCTTCCAGCAGCAGAACCTGGCGGAGAACCTGCAGCGGCAGGGGGGCTTCATTCCCGGAATCCGGCCGGGGCGCCCTACGGCGGAGTACATTACGCGGGTGCTCATTCGCATCACCTGGGCTGGCGCTCTCTTCCTTGGCTTTGTTGCGGTGATACCCTACGTTGCATCCGCCGTTACGGGGGAGCAATCTCTTAGTCTAGGCCGCGGAGGAGGATTATCCTTGGGCATCACCAGCGCTGGCTTGATCATCGTCGTCGGTGTGGTGCTGGATACCATGCGCCAGTTGGAGTCCCAGCTGCTGATGCGTCAGTACGAGGGCTTCATCCGCTAGGGGTGGGCGAAGGCCTTTGTACGTTATCCTCTTTGGTGCCCCAGGCGCTGGCAAAGGAACCCAGGCAGCAATTCTGGCTGAGAAGACGGGGTTGGCACACATCACAACAGGGGAACTGTTCAGGGAGGCTATTAGGCAGGGGACGGAACTGGGGAAGCAAGCCAAGCCCTATTACGATCGGGGCCAGTTGGTGCCCGATCATTTGACTATTGCTATGCTGCTGGAGCGCTTGTCCCAGGGCGATTGTGCTCGTGGATGCCTCTTGGATGGCTTCCCCCGCACACTGGAGCAGGCGACCGCTCTGGATGAGGCCCTTTCTCGGGAGGGCAGGGTCATCGACAAGGTTGTCTATATCCAGGTGCCGCAGAACGAGCTGTTGGGCCGACTCTCTGGCCGCTGGAACTGTCGCCAGTGCGGCAGCGTCTATCACCAGCGCTTCCAGCCGCCGCGTCAGGCCGGTCGTTGCGACCAGTGCGGCGGCGAGCTGTACCAGCGAGAGGACGATAAGCCGGAGACGGCGCGAAGGCGTCTGGAGGTCTATTCCCAGCAGACGGCGCCTCTCATCAGCTACTATCGAGCCAGGGGCAAGCTGGTGGAGATAGACGGCGATAAGTCAGTGGAGGAGGTTGCTGAGGGCCTGCTGGCAGCTGTGAGGGGCTCCTAGGCTAGGGAGGGGGTCCGCGAGAATCTATGCCTATCGAACTGAAGGGGCCCGAGGAGATAGCCTTGATGCGCGAGGCGGGCCGGTGTGATGCCGAGGTCTTGGGTATCCTGCGGCAGGAGATTCGGCCGGGGCTGATGCTCAAGAAGCTGGACGACATTGTGCGGCGGGAGTTCGCCAAAAGAAAGGTGGTTCCCACCTTCCTGCACTATCAGGGCTATCCGGCGCGCGTTTGTGTTTCTGTGAACGATGAGGTGGTGCATGGCATACCCGATAGGCGCGTCCTTCAGGAGGGCGACATTGTGAGCATCGACCTGGGAGCCACCTACAAGGGTTTCGTTGGCGATGCTGCCATCACGGTGGCTGTGGGAAAGATAAGCCCTGAGGCCGAGCGGCTTGTGCGGGTAACGGAGGAGGCGCTCTGGCAGGGCATCAAGGCAGCGAAGGCTGGCGTCCGTCTGGGGCAGATTTCGGCGGCTATTCAGGCTCACGCCGAAGGGAACGGCTTCTCTGTCGTGCGAGAGTACGTGGGCCATGGCGTCGGTCGCAGTATGCACGAGGACCCGCAGGTGCCGAACTTCGGTCCGCCCGACCGGGGACCGTTGCTCCAGAAGGGCATGACCCTGGCCTTGGAGCCCATGGTCACCGCCGGCGATTGGCGGACCAAGAAGGACCCCGACGGCTGGACGGTGCGCACAGCCGATGGCAGCCTTGCCGCTCACTTCGAGCACACGATAGTGATCACCGAAAGCGAGGCGCAGGTACTGACGCTTCCCTGAGGATACTGGTAAACTATCTGGGGGTGATTGGTTCGCGGACCGTTTATGGGTAAGAAAGAGGCTATAGAGGTCGAAGGGGTAGTGAAACAAGCGCTGCCCAATGCTGTGTTTCGGGTAGAGCTGCCTAATGGGCACCAGGTTCTTGCCCACGCCTCTGGCAAGATTCGGGTTCACTTCATCCGCATCCTGCCCGGGGATCGAGTGCTGGTGGAACTGTCGCCATACGACCTCACTCGTGGTAGGATTACCTATCGGCTCCGCTAGACTTTTCGGCGGCAGTAGGACTGACGATGAAGGTACGAGCTTCGGTCAAGCGGCGGTGCGATAAGTGCAAGATCGTCCGTCGCAAGGGTGTGGTGAGAGTGATCTGCGAAAACCCGCGGCACAAGCAGCGCCAAGGGTAGAGGAGGCATTATGGCGCGTATCGCTGGTGTGGACATCCCCAGGGACAAGCGGGTGGATATCTCTCTGCGCTACATCTATGGCATAGGGCCGACCCTGGCCCACACCATCTGCGACAGCGCACGAGTGGAGCCCGCTACCAAGGTGCGGGACCTAACTGACGACGAGATCAGCCGTATCCGTGAGTTCATCGATCGCAACTACACGGTGGAGGGCGAGCTGCGCAAGGGGGTGCGGCAGAACGTCCAGCGCCTCATCGAGATCAACTGCTATCGGGGGGTGCGCCATCGCCGTGGCTTGCCCGTTCGTGGCCAGCGCACCCGCACCAACGCTCGTTGTAAGCGCGGCCCGCGCAAGACGGTGGCTGGCAAGCGGCGGGCGATGGCCAAGAAGTAGGACGGCCAGCTACACCTAACCAGCGAGGAGGGTTATGGCTGAAAGAAAAGGCCGAGGCCGGGCACGACGGCGGGAGCGCAAGAGCATTCCCGTGGGCCGTGCCTACATTCAATCCACCTTCAACAACACCATCATTACCCTCACCGACCCCAACGGCAACGTCATCGCCTGGGCCAGCGCGGGCACGGCTGGCTTCAAGGGTTCCCGTAAGAGCACTCCCTACGCCGCCCAAATAGCGGCCGATAGGGCGGCCAAGCGGGGGATGGAGCATGGGCTGCGCCAGGTGGAGGTGTATGTGAGGGGCCCGGGTAGCGGTCGCGAGGCGGCCATTCGCTCCCTCCAGGGGGCGGGCATCCAGGTGATGAGCATCCGCGACGTGACCCCTGTTCCCCACAACGGTTGTCGTCCGCCCAAACGGCGGCGAGTGTAAGCTGGGGATGTTTCCCTCTCAGGTAGTGAAGGAGAGCTAGTGGCACGGTACACAGGACCTGCTTGTCGGATATGTCGGCGCTTGGCCGAGAAGCTCTATCTCAAAGGGGAGAAGTGCTACTCCCCCCGCTGTCCCTTTGAGCGCCGTCCGTACGCTCCCGGACGGCGCTCCATGCGCCGCCGCAAGGTGTCCGACCGCGGCCTTCAGCTGCGGGAGAAGCAGAAGGCGCGCTCTGCCTATGGGCTGCTGGAGCGCCAGTTCCGCCGTTACTACAGGGAGGCGGTGCGGCGCAAGGGTATCACCGGCGAGAATCTGCTGCGTATCCTGGAGATGCGCTTGGATAATGTCGTCTATCGTCTCGGCTTCGCCAGTTCGCGCAATCAGGGTCGCCAGCTGGTGCTGCATGGCCACATCAGCATAAACGGCCGCAAGGCCGATATCCCCTCTCATGTCATCAAGGTGAACGATGTCATCGGTTGGACGGCGAGAGGGGCGAAGAGCGAGATCTTTCAGGTAGTCAAGGAGCAGGTGGCTGAGCAGGCCCTTCCGTCCTGGTTGAGCCTGGATGGCGAACAGATGACGGGGCGGGTGCTATCGCCGCCGACGATGGAAGACATTGGGGCGAAATTCGACCCGGCTACTGTTGTTGAGTACTACTCTCGTTAGCAACCACTTGTTGCCAGAGTGAGGAGGTGGGTCTTAGTGACCCAACTGGTCGTTCCCCAGGTTGAGATTGTGGAGAGCGACGACAACTATGTGCGCATCGTCGCCGAGCCTCTGGAGCCGGGCTTCGGCACTACCGTGGGCAATTCCTTAAGGAGGGTTCTTCTCAGCTCCCTGCCGGGGGCTGCTGTTACCTCCGTGCGGATCGACGGCGTGCAGCACGAGTTCTCTACCATCCCTCATATGAAGGAAGATACCATCGACTTCCTTCTGAACGTGAAGGAGCTGCGCCTGCGCGCTCTGTCCGATCGGCCAGGCACGCTCTTGCTGGAGGTGACCGGTCGTGAAGGGGGAGTAACCGCTGCCGACATCCAAGTTCCCCCGGACTATGAGATCCTCAACCCTGAGCTGCACCTGGCCACGCTGGATTCGGTGGAGGGGGAGCTAAGGGTGGAGTTCAACGTGGAGCAGGGCCACGGGTACATCCCGGCGGGGGGAAGCGATGACCTGCCCATTGGGGTAATCCCCACGGACGCCATCTTCACGCCGGTGCGCAGGGTGAACTATAAGGTGGAGCGCACCCGCGTGGGCCAGGTCAGCAACTACGACCGCCTGGTACTGGAGGTGTGGACCGACGGTACCATCGCCGGCGTGGAGGCCATAAGCCAGAGCGCCGATATCCTCTTGGAGCAGCTCTCCCTGTTCAGTCAGTTGGGTAAGCCGGCGCCGCCGGTGGTGGAACGCGGCCTGGGGGCGGGCACCGTCCTGACGCCTGACCGCTACAACACGGCCATTGAGGACCTCAGCCTATCGGTGCGGGCCTACAACTGTCTCAAGCGCAGCGGCCTGATGACGCTGGGTCAGGTCTTGGAGAAGAGCGAGGACGAGCTTCTGGCGCTACGCAACTTCGGCCGCAAGTCCTACGAGGAGCTCAAGACGCGCCTGCGGGAACTGGACTTTCTGCCTGCCGAGATGGGGGAGGAGGAGGTGGCGGTTGAGGTCCCCTCGGTGATCGAGGAGGAGGAGGAGCTGCCGGCAGTGGTCGCCCGCGGCGAGGAGGCAGCGGCCGTGGCGGCGGAGCCGGTTGCCGGCGCGGAAGAGCCTGCGGTGGGAGCTGAGGAGGCAGCGCTCCCAGAAGCGACCGAGGTGACGGCGCCACCGCCTGCTGAGGAGGCGGTGGCTGCACCGCCTGAGAAGGAAGGAGCCAAGGCTAAGGCGGAAGAGCCAGCGCCTGTCGCTGAAGAGGAGGAGGGCGAAGAGCTGGCCGAGTGGCAGCGCATGCTCCTAAAGCTGAAGGAAGAGGCCGGCGAGGAGGGCGAGGGCTAGGCCGACATGGCGCACCGTATCGCCGGACGCAGGCTGAGTCGCTCCACAAGCCATCGTCTGGCCATGTTTCGCAACCAGGTGACCGATCTTCTGCGACACGAGAAGATTGTCACCACCGAGGCTAAGGCCAAGGAGCTGCGGGGCATCGCCGAGAAGGTGATCACCCTGGGCAGGCATGGAACTCTTCACGCCCGCCGGCGTGCTCTGCGGATCGTCAGCGATAAGGATGTGGTGAAGAAGATCTTCGACGAGCTCGGGCCTCGCTATGCCAGTCGGCCTGGCGGCTATACGCGCATCATCAAGCTGGGGCCGCGTCAGGGCGATGGCGCCCGCATGGCCCAACTGGAGCTGGTGGTGGA
Source organism: uncultured Dehalococcoidia bacterium (assembly GCA_964606995.1). Taxonomy (GTDB): domain Bacteria; phylum Chloroflexota; class Dehalococcoidia; order SM23-28-2; family SM23-28-2; genus SM23-28-2. The sequence goes on from CAZSHQ010000012.1 coordinate 14,799, forward strand.
GGAGGAGGAAGAGGAGGAGTAGGAGGCCTGCCGGGGGGCGGATGGCGGGTTGTCATCGTGGTGGCTGAGCAGGGTGAGGAGGAAAAGGTCTTTCGGAGAATTGCCCTGGTGGTGGAGTATGACGGAACGGCCTATGGGGGCTCTCAGTATCAGAAGAACAGCGCCACCATCCAGGGGGAGCTGGAGAAAGCCCTGAAGAAGCTGACAGGCGAACGGACGAGGCTGGCGCTGGCCGGTCGCACCGACGCCGGTGTCCACGCCGAGGGGCAGGTAGTTTCCTTTCGGACGCGGGCGCCCTACGAGGCGGAGGTGTTCGTGAGGGCCTTGAACGCCCATCTTCCTCGGGACATCGTTGTGCGCTCGGCCCGTGATGTGCCGCTGAGCTTTCAGGTGCGCCGCCAGGCGAAGAGGCGCTGGTATCGCTACCTCATCCATAACGGGCGGCAGCGGCCAGCCCTTCGTAGGGGCTACTGCTGGCACATTGCCCAGCTCCTGGATGTAGAGGCGATGCAGGGGGCAGCGCGGTACCTTGTGGGCGAGCGCGATCTCGCCGCCTTCGCTGCACCGTCCGCTCCCGGTAGGACTGTGCGAACGGTATACAGGGCTGAGGTGAGTCGCCGCCGTTCCTGGGTGGTGTTCGACATCGAGGCCA
>CAZSHQ010000013.1:0-14609 GCA_964606995.1 uncultured Dehalococcoidia bacterium
GAAGGCATCGTGGAAGGTCACTAGCTTGCGCCTGTCGGAGGGGATGGAGTCGATGTCTGCTGCCACCTCCTCGTCCAGCGTTCGCAGTTCCGCCAGGTAACTGTCAGCGTTCGCGCGGTAGGCCTCTGCGCCAGCGGGGTCGATCTCCACTAGGGCGTCGCGAATGCGCTCCACGTAGGCGATGGCGTTTTGCACGTCCAGCCAGAGATGGGGGTTGCCGTCGTGATGGTCATCGTTGATGACGGACAGTCCTTGAGACAGCTCGATAATGGGGGTAGAAGAGGGTGTGTTCTCCTCGATAACGTCCTCCAGGGCCGCCTCCAGCCCCAGGCCGTTGACGATGACTAGGTCGGCCTTGGCTAGCTTGGCGACCCGACTGGGGGTTGGCTCGTAGGTGTGAGGGTCGGCGCCCGCGGGGATGAGGGTGGACACGTCCGCCCTGTCGCCGCCCACCTGGCGTGCAAAGTCGGCGAAGAGGTCCAGGGTAGCTACCACTTTGACCTCGGCAGCCTGGTTCTTCTCTTCCTCCTCCTGGCAGGCGGTAAGAAGGACGCTGGCCAGAAGAGCTGTCGTCGCAAGAGGGAGGGCGAACAGCCAGAGAGCTTGGTTACTGATACGTGACCTCATGGTTCGTCAAGCAAATGCTTCTAGGTGGCACTGTTACGGCAGGCGGCGCAGCGGCCGAAGAACTCCAGCCAGTGGCCCTCGATCTCGTAGCCGGTGCTGCGGGCCAGGTCGCCGAGCACCTCGGGGTCAATACAGGCATCCAGCTCTTGAACATTAGCGCAGGAGACACATACAAGGTGGTGATGATGGTCCTGGCGGTGGCTGAGCCGATAACGAAGGCTGCCATCCTCTAGGAGGACGCGGCAAAGCATGGCCGTCTCCGACAAGAGCTTTATGGTGCGGAAGACGGTGGCTCGCCCTACCCCCGGCACCCGGCTCAGGATGTCGTCCACGCTGAAATGGCCGCTAAGATCAAGCACCGCTTTCACCACCGCCAGGCGCGATGGAGTGATGCGATATTTCTGCTCCTCCAGCCGCTGAACTATTGATTCCAGGTTGTACATGGCGCGCCTAATTGAGACTTGGTATCAATAAATTACACGAGGGGAGCATCTTTGTCAAGGCAGGTCTGGACTAGGAGAGGTGAGCGAGGAAATGAGTTGCTGGTGGGCTTCATGTTGCATTAAAGGAACCCTTCTTGCTCCCGCCGACGTTAGAAAAGATGGAAGTCTATCTCTGGTCATAGTAACCTTTCTTAGCAGGAGGGGAAGTACGTTTTGATGCGACTGCCCGCGATATTGTCTGCTATCCTCGCTGTCGTTGCCGTTGTGGCTGTGGCCTGCGGGGGCGACGGAGGGCCCAGCCAAACCGCCTCCCCGACCGTCAGTCCCACGGCAGTTATGACCCCGCGCGGTGAGCGAACCCCTCTGGCGACGGCCGAGATCGTCCGCCTGCTAGAGCCGTCGGTGGTGCATATCCTCATCGAGGGGACAACTTTCAGTGTTTTCGGCCAGCCGATCCCCACCGAGGGGGTTGGCACCGGGTTCATCACCGATAACGAGGGACACATCGTTACCAACAACCACGTGGTGTTTGTCGACGGTGAACGTCCTGCCCAGAATATAACCGTGACCCTGAGCGACGGTCGCCAGTTCCAGGCGAGCCTGGTGGGAGGAGACCGCGCCACCGACCTGGCGGTTCTGAAGATCGGTGCTGACAATCTGATGCCAGCCCGGTTGGGGGATACCGCCCAACTCCAGGTGGGAGATGATGTGGTGGCCATCGGCCACGCTCTGGACCTGGCCGGCGGCCCAACAGTCACCCGTGGGGTGGTGAGCGCCAAGGAGCGCTTGATTCAGGAAGACCCCTACATGATCCCCGGGGCCATCCAGACCGATGCTCCCATCAACCCCGGTAACAGCGGCGGGCCCCTGGTGAACATGTACGGGGAGGTGGTCGGCATCACCACCCAGGTCATTCGCGGCACTGCCGAGGGAATCGGCTTTGCCATCTCCATCGATACGGTCAAGCCCATAGTGGGGGAGCTTATTGACAAGGGGCGGGTGGAACGAGGTTACCTGGGGATAAATCTCATTAACATAACCCCCAGCATCGCCGAGGAGTTCGATCTGCCGGTTGACAGTGGTGTGGGAGTCGGCTCTGTGCAGGACGGTTCTCCTGCCGACCGCGCTGGCCTTAGTGCTGGCGACATCATCGTTCGGGCAGCCGGTGAGGAGATCAAGAATAGCGGTGATCTGCTGAAGGTGCTCACTGAGTACCGGTCCGGCGACACGGTGACCATTGACTACTATCGTGACGGCGATCTGCAAGAAGCGGAGGTTACGCTGGAGTAGTAAACCGCCTAGACCGTTGGACAGGGCTTGTGCTCGGACAGGGACGCGCTGAGCTAATGAAGTCAAGCAGCGAACATACGTGTAGGGACCGTTCTTCATAAGGAGGGGCTTGTGGAAGAAGTCGCAGGCCGTCGCGCTGTTGGCGCCCGACCAGGAGGGCCGCCGGTGACCGTGGTGGACGCCTTGGGCCGATCACTGACCGTTAGGCGGCGGCCAGAGCGCATTGTCAGCTTGGTGCCCAGCCTCACCGAGGCCCTGTTCGCCTTTGGCCTGGATCAGGAGATCGTGGGGGTGACTCGCTTCTGCGTGGAGCCCCGCCGGGGCGTGGCTGGCAAGACGAAGGTGGGCGGCACTAGAGAGCTGGATGTAGCAAAGATCGAGGCCCTTAAGCCTGACCTGGTGATCGCCAGCGCCGAGGACAACGGCCCTGGGGACGTGACCCAACTTATCGACCACGGCTGTCCGGTGTTCGTCACCATGGCCACCAGCGTCCAGAGCGCGATCGACCTCCTGCGCCAGTTGGCAACCATCAGTGGCACCACTGCTGCTGCCCGGCCGATCATCCAGGGGGCCAAGGAGTCCCTAGCCTTCGTGCAGGCTGCCGGTGCCGGACTCGAGCGGGTGCGGGTCTTCTGCCCCATCTGGCGCAACCCCTACATGACCTGCAGCCGCGCCACCTACGTGGACGACGTCATCGCTGTTTGTGGCGGCCGTAACGTCTTCGAGAAGCGACAGGAGCGTTACCCCAGGGTGGAACTGGCCGAGATGGCGGCTCTGGACCCTCAGGTGATCTTTCTGCCCAGCGAGCCCTATCGCTTCACTAAGCGGCACAAGGCGGACTTTAGGGCCTTTGCTGAGGTCACGGCGGTCAAGAATGGACATATCTTCCTCATCGACGGCAGGATGCTCATCTGGTACGGGCCGCGCATCGCCCGAAGCCTGAGCGAGGTGAAACGGCTGCTGGACATCGCTCGCGCTCCAGGGGAGAGGTCAGAGCGCCTACCTTAAAGATTATATGGGGGAGGGATCCATGGTCGAGCGAAGGCTTCTTCTGCTGGGTGGTCTGACGGCGGGTGCCCTGGCTACCCTTTGGGCCTACGCCCGCTGGCTGGTTAGGCGCTGCGAGAACCTGGACTTGGCGGATGTCCCCAAGCCCGGCAGCATAGTTCGCTTGGAGGGTGTGGCCATCCACTATGTGGATAAGGGGCAGGGCCCGCCCCTCGTCCTGATCCACGGCCTGGGGGGCCGCATATATAACTTTCGCTACAACATCCCCGTCCTCTCGGAGTACCTGCGGGTGGTGGCCCTCGATCTGAAGGGCTTCGGCTATTCGGAGCGACCGGTTCCTAGCGACTACTCGCTGACGGCCCAGGCTCGGCTGGTGGGCGAGCTTATGGATCGCCTGGGCATCCCGCGGGCCGCCATCCTGGGCCATTCGATGGGCGGGGCCGTCGCCCTGCGGCTGGCGGTGACTTGCCCTCAGAAGGTGGACAGGCTGATACTGGTGGGCAGCGCTCCCCCAAACGGGATGGTGCCGTGGTTCGCTGCCAGCCCGCCGCTGCGCTCTTTGCTCCGCCTGGGGACGGCCCTGGTCTTGCACCAGCCGCGGCTGCGAGAGAGAGTCCTGCAGCAGGGCTTCTACGACCCCGCTTTTCTCAGCCCGGAGATGGTGGAGGAGTTCCGCCGCTCCGCCCGCATTCGCGGTTCGACTGACGCCGTCGCCAACCTCCTGAGCGATGCTGCCCGCGACGAGCCCATCGATCTCTCACGGGTGAGCCAGCCGGTGCTCCTCCTTTGGGGTGAGGGCGACCGCTGGACCAGCCTCCGTCTGGCCCGCCGGCTGGCGGGTGAACTGCCCGACGCTCGCCTGCAGGTCATCGACAGGGCGCGTCACATGGTGCTGGAGGAGCGGGCGAAGGAGGCCAACGAGGCCATCCTGTCTTTCCTGTCCGGCGGCTCGACTTGAGATGTGTGGTGTGGCAGGTTAGGAGATGGGGTATAATAATTTGATAGACAGCTGAAAGCTGCCGGAGGTAAGCGATGAATCACGCGAAGACGGTTCTGCTTCTGGGGCTGCTGTCGGCCCTGTTCCTGGGCCTGGGCTATCTCTTTGGCGGTGTGACCGGCCTCGTTGTTGCCTTCGGGTTTGCCCTGCTGATGAATCTCTGGACCTACTGGTTCTCCGACAAGCTGGCCCTGCGCATGGCCGGCGCCCATGAGGTGACGCCGGAGCAGGAGCCGCGTCTGCATCGCATGGTGGAGGAAGTGGCCGGCATGGCCAGCCTGCCCAAGCCCAAGGTGTACATTGTCCAGAACGATGCCCCCAACGCCTTTGCCACCGGCCGTAACCCCAAGCACTCGGTGGTGGCGGTGACCACGGGCATCATGCGCATACTGAACGAAGATGAGCTGAAGGGCGTGCTGGCCCACGAGATGGGGCACATCAAGAACCGCGACATCCTCATCAGCGCCATCGTGGCTACCATCGCCAGCGCCGTGATGTTCATAGCGTTCATGGCTCGCTGGAGCCTGTTCTTCGGAGGCTTCGGCCGTTCCCGTAGCCAGTACGGCGCCCTGATCGGCGTGGCAGCGATGATAGCGATCGCCATCCTGGCGCCGATCGGTGCGATGCTGATCCGCACGGCCATCTCGCGCCAGCGGGAGTACGGCGCCGACGAGACGGGCGCCCGCATCTACGGGCGGCCTCTGGCCCTGGCCAGCGCCCTGCGGAAATTGCACGCGGGGGCCCAGATGAGGCCGATGAAGGTCAGCGAGTCGACAGCTCACATGTACACCGTCAGTCCCCTGCGGAGCGACTTCATGGGCAATCTGTTCAGCACCCACCCGCCGGTCGAGCAGAGGATCGCTCGCCTGGAGCGGATGGCTGAGCGCATGGGGGTTTGGGGCTAGGCCGGGCTGACAAACGAACGACTGCAACAGCGGCTAGCGGATAGCGCTTGGGGCGGTGCTAGCCGCGTTGCTTTCGGGCAGCAGGAAGGGAGACCAACATGAGCGAAGCAAGGAAGGGGCAGGGCCGGAAAGGCGGTCGACCTGAAGGGGGACCGGCCGGGTCTTTCCCGGAGCCAGGAGGCGGCGGCTCAGCCTCTAGCGTGGGCTGGATTGTGTCAGCCAATGTGCTGGCACTCGTCGCCCTGGTCTTGGCCGTGGTTGCCCTCGTTTTGTATATCACGGAGGAGGACGAGGAGGGTGGCCTGACGGGCGCCGCTGGCCAGCCCACCGCGACGGCGCAGCCCACCGCGACTGTGCAGCCTACGCCTACGGCGGTAGTGGTGGAGAATGTCAGCGTCGATGATGACCCGAGCTGGGGGCCGGAGGACGCCCCGGTGACCATTGTCGAGTTCAGCGAGTTTCTCTGCCCCTACTGCCTGAGGTTCGCCCAGGAGACCTTGCCCCAGATAAAGCAGGCCTATGAGGGTGAAGTCAGGTATGCCTATCGCGACCTTATTGTCCATGGTGAGCCCTCTCTGAAGATCTCTGAGGCGGCTGAGTGCGCGGACGATCAGGGCAAGTTCTGGGAATACCACGACAAGCTGTGGGAGCAGTACGACACCCAGGTGGCGCACTATCAGACCGTGAGTGAGCAGCCGGAGACCGGGATGAATGATTTGGTGGCCACCCTGAAGGGGTATGCTTCCGACCTGGGGCTGGACACCGCCACCTTCAACGACTGCCTCGATAGCGGCGAGCGCACCGCCGAGGTGCAGAAGGACTCTCAGGATGCCCGGTCCTATGGGGTGGGAGGCACCCCCGGCTTCTTCATCAACGGTCAACCGGTGTCCGGCGCCCAGCCCTTCAGCGTCTTCCAGCAGGTGATCGATGCCGCCCTCGAAGGGGGCGGGTCTGGCTCAGCGCTGCCCACTGTCCCCAGCGCCGGCGGCTGATGACATTGACGCGGCTCGGTCGAGCGCTGGGTGGTCAAGCGACAGCTGAGCCGTTAAGACCGTCAGGAAAGGTAGAGGCCGTGGCAGCCAGCCACGGCCTCCCTTATTTCAGAGGGCGCTAGCCCGTTCCCCGCAGGCCCAGCTCGTCGGCTGCCTCTCTCATCGCCTCGATGACGAAGGCGATGTGGTCGTCGAGGTCTATGCCCAGGATCTCGGCCCCTTTGACGACATCCTCGCGATTGACGGAGCGGGCGAAGGCTTTGTCCTTCATCTTCTTGCGCACGGAGCGAGCGTCTACCTCGTCCAGGCTCTTGTTCGGCTTGACGAGGGCCACGGCAGTGATCAGCCCGGTCAGCTCGTCCACGGCGTAGATGGCCTTGTCCATCAGGGACTTGCGCTCCAGGCCCAGGTGCTCGGCATGGGAGAGGATGGCGTAGACGACGTCCTCGGGGTAGCCTCGCTCCCGCAGGATCTTGGCCCCCTCCTGCGGATGCTTGTCCAGGGTAGGGTGGATCTCGTAGTCGAAATCATGGAGGAGGCCGACGATGGCCCACTTCTCCTCGTCCTCACCGAAGCGACGGGCGTAGGCCCGCATGGCTGCCTCCACCGCCAGGCCATGCTTGCGCAAGCCCGGGCTCTGGGTGTACTCGCAGAGGAGGGCCCAAGCATCTTCTCGGTTCATGGTGCTCCTTTCGGCTGCGACTGTCTCCATGATAGAGGGGCACGAATCCAGAGGCAATGGGCCAGTCGCCCATGTGGTCTGGCGCCCGCGGTAGCTTAAGGGGCTGCTCGGGGAGTCCTAGGCTGCTGGCTCGAAGAAGCGATGGAACGCCGGCGGCAGCCGACGATAATCGTCCGGCTCTGGCTCGGGTAGCGGCTGCGGCAAGGCGTTGTAGGTGTGCCAGTAGAGGATCGGGCCCGCGCCCAAGCGGCCGTCTTCCAGCAGCGCCAGGAGAGCGGCCATCGTCTTCGCGGTGTAGGTGAGATCGAGGGTCAAGCCCTCGCTTTCCTGGAGCAGCGCTTGTGCCCGCTCTGCCTCGGGCGTTGAGTAGCCGTACCCCTCGCCGAGCCAATCAGAGAGCACCGTGATTGCAGCGGGCTCGATCTTGGTCGAGGGCAGGGGCGCTCCTCGTCGGCGTATCAGTCTAGCAGTGCCGTTGGCCAGACGAGCCACCGTTTTGGGGGTTAAGGGCAGACGATCACTGATGCGGATGGCCAGCAGGCGGCTCTTTAGGCCTGTCAGATGCAATCCCAGGGCCAGCCCGGCCGCTGTCCCGCCCGAGCCCAGGGCCACCACAATCGTCTCCGGCTCTGGCAGTTCTTTGGCCTCCACCTGTTCGGCCAGCTCGAAGGCTGCATTGAGGTATCCGACCGTGCCCATGGGCGTGGAGCCGCCCGGCCACAGAAAATAGGGCAGCTTGAGATAGGGCAGCTTCCGGCGCCAGTGGGCGTAGCGCAGGAGCAGGGGGAGCACGAGCAGCATTGTGCGTCGGGCGGTGCCTGTGTAGTGGAGAATGGCTCCCAATTGCTGGAACCAGCAAAGCTGCCGTCGGACATAATCGTTCACCGGCTGGTCTACCAGCAGCAAGACCGTTCGCAAACCCTGGTCTCGTCCATAGAGGGTGGTGGCCAAGCCGTGATTGGTGCCTAGGCCACCAAAGGTGAGTATAGTGTTGGCTCCCTTGGCAAGGACGTCGGCGAGCACAAATTCCAGCATGCGCGGCTTGTTGCCTCCGTAGGGGGTGCCACAGAGCCCGTCGTTCTTGATCCAGACGGCCTTGCCACCAACGCGGGCGCCAAGTCGGGCTAGCTCCGCCACCGGGCTAGGGCCCTGGGAAAGCGCTAGTCGCGGCAGCGATGCCGCTAGCTGGGGGTAGCGAGCGTACAGGGGGAAGGGCGCCATCCCGCCAGCCGCTAGCGCTTGGCTTCGGCCACGAGCTCGACCAGGGGTTCGTAGCGGCCGAAGGAGGGAACGATGTAGACGCCCGCGGCCTTGGCCTTGGCCACGGCCAGCACATTGCGGGCCATCGCTAGACCCTCGGCCGCCACCCCGTCCTCGCCAGCGCGGCGCAAGCGCTCGAGGGCTTCTTCTGGGAGGGTGATGCCCGGCGCCTGATAGTGGAGGAACTCAGCCTGGCGCTGACTCAGTATGGGCAGGATGCCCACAATGATGGGCAGCTTGAACTTGGTCGTTCGCTCCAGGAAGCGCTCCAGGCGATCGGGATCGTAGACCACCTGGGTCATGAAGAAGTGAGCGCCTGCTTCCACCTTGCGTCGCATCAGGTTGAGCTCTGCCTTAGTCTCGTCGGTGTTGGGATTGGCCGAGCCGCCGATAAAGAAGGAGGCTGATGGACCGACGGACTTGCCGGTCCAGTCGACGCCGTCGTTGAGCATCCTAAGGATACGGATGAGCTGCACGGAACCGACATCCCAGACGGCTACCACGTCGGTATGGCCACCAAGGGCTGGCGGGTCTCCCCGCAGGCAGAGGACATTGCGCACGCCCAGTACATGGCCTCCCACCAGATCGGAGTGGATGGCGATGAGGTTGCGGTCGCGGGTGGTGTAGTGAACGATGGTCTCCACCCCTAGCTCCTGCTGAAGGAAGACAGCCATGGCCACCGGGCTCATGCGGACGCGAGCCAGAGGGCTGTCGCCGACGTTGATGCAGTCGACGTTGGCCTGCTGGAGCAGGGACGCTCCGGCCAGAGCTCGGCCCGGGACAAGGCCGTGGGGTGGGTCCACCTCCACGCTGACCACGAAGCGACCGGCCGCTAGCTTCTCCCGCAGAGTCTGCGGCTGGGGAGCGGCAGTCGAAGGCTGGGCGGTAGTTGAGGCCTGCTCGGTTGGTTTTTCCATCGGATGTCAGAGAAAGCATACCTCTGAAGAGAGCAGGGGCGCAAGGCGACATAAACAAAGACCATTGGCAGGCTAAGGGAAGGTATTTGCCGATTTTTGGTGCTGGTTGTTCCTTAGATGGCCTTGCGCGTTCCGCCTGTCTAGGCTAAAAATATGATTGGCACTCTTAAGGCAAGAGTGCTAATGGCTTCCAACGAGGGGGGAGACAGATGGCAAAGCAACTGCTATTCGACGAGGCGGCCCGGCACGCCCTCAAGAACGGGGTCGATGCACTGGCCGACGCGGTGAGGATAACCCTGGGCCCCAAGGGCCGCAACGTGGTCTTGGAGAAGAAGTTCGGCGCGCCAACCATTACCAACGACGGCGTCACCATCGCTAAGGACATCGAGCTGGAGGACCCCTTCGAGAACATCGGTGCTCAGCTGGCACGAGAGGTGGCCGCCAAAACCAATGACATCGCTGGCGACGGCACCACCAGCGCCACTGTCCTCGCTCAGTCCATCGTTCAGGAAGGGCTCAAGAACGTGACCGCCGGTGCCAACCCCATGGCTATCAAACGGGGCATCGAGAAGGCCTGCGAGGCGGCGGTGGAGGCCATCAAGAAAAGCTCCACCCCCGTCGAGACTCGCCAACAGATGGCTCAGATCGCTGCCATCTCGGCCATGGATGAGTCCATTGGCGACCTCATCGGCGAGGTGATGGATAAGGTGGGCAAGGATGGCGTCATCAGCGTCGAGGAGTCCAAGGGCATCGCCACCGAGGTCGAATATGTGGAGGGGATGGCCTTCGACCGCGGCTACATCAGCCCCTACTTCATTACCAACCCCGAGCGCATGGAAGCGGTTATCGAGGACCCTTACATCCTCATCACCGACAAGAAGATATCGGCGGTGAACGAGGTCCTGCCGGTGCTGGAAAAGCTGGTGGAGGCAGGCAGCAAGGACCTGCTGATCATCTGTGAGGACTGCGATGGCGAGGCCCTGGCCACCCTGGCGGTGAACAAGCTGCGGGGCACCCTCAACGCCTGTGCTGTCAAGGCGCCTGGCTTCGGTGACCGGCGCAAGGACAATCTGGGCGACATCGCCAGCGTTACGGGCGGCCAGGTGATCAGCGAGGAGGTGGGTCGCCGCCTTGATGGCGTGACCATCGCCGACCTGGGCCGCGCCCGCCGGGTGGTGGTAGCCAAGGAGGAGACCACCATCATCGAGGGCAAGGGCGAGTCCCAGGCCATCGAGGATCAGGCCAAGGCGGTGAAGACGGCCATTGATCTGACCACCTCCGACTGGGATCGAGAGAAGCTGCAGGAGCGCCTGGGCAAGCTGGCGGGCAAGGTAGCGGTGATCAAGGTGGGCGCTGTCACCGAGCCGGAGCTCAAGGAGAAGAAGCATCGGGTGGAGGATGCCGTGTCGGCCACCCGCGCTGCCGTAGAGGAAGGGCTGGTGGCCGGTGGTGGTGTGGTCTACCTCAATGCTCAGTCGGCCCTGGACGAGCTGAAGCCGGAGGGCGAGGAGGCCACCGGCGTCAGCATCCTGCGCCGCGCTCTGGAGGAGCCCACGCGGCGCATCGCCACTAACGCTGGCCAGGATGGCTCGGTCGTCGTTAACCAGGTGAGGACTCTCTCCGAGAATGAGGGCTACGATGCCGAGCGCGACCAGTTCTGCAACATGATCGAGCGGGGCATCGTCGACCCGGCCAAGGTGAGCCGGGCCGCTCTGGAGAACGCCGTGAGCATCGCTTCCATGGTGCTGACCACCAACTGCCTGGTATCGGAGATCCCCGAGGAGAAGAAGGAGCAGCCGCAGATGCCCTCCGAGATGTACTAGTGACCGTGCCAGATGCGGTGCAGTAGGAACGGGGCCGGCCAAACCGGCCCCATTGGCGCTCGGAGTGATGGGATGTGCACACCGACGAGCAAGGAGCGCTGTCAATGACGGCTGGCTCCAGTCAGCGGGAGAAGAAATACCTGGGGGCGGTGGATCTGGGCGGCAGCAAGATCCTTTCAGTCATCGCTCAGGGCGACGGCCGCCGCCTGGCTGAGGATAGGCGGTCCACCAGCGCTGAAGAAGGGCCGTCGGTGGTGCTGGATCGTATCATCGTCTCTCTTCAGACGGCCCTAGCGAAAGCGGGCCTCCAGCAGGGCGATCTGGCAGCGGTGGGTATATGCTCCCCTGGCCCTTGCGACATCGATGTCGGGGTGGTCCGAAGCGCTCCCAACCTCCCCGGCTGGCAGAACGTCCCCATCTGTCAATACCTGGAAGAGAGGCTGGGCATCGCCGCCCGCCTGGAGAACGATGCCACCGCCGCCGCTGTGGGCGAACACGTCTACGGGGCGGGCCGTGGCTGTCTCCACCTGATCTACATCACTGTGAGCACCGGTATCGGCGGCGGGCTTATCATCGACGGCAGGCCCTACCGGGGGGCAACGGGAGTGGCGGGCGAGCTCGGCCACATGACGGTCGACACCCACGGCCCTCTGTGCGGCTGCGGCAATCGCGGCTGTCTGGAGGCCTTGGCTTCCGGCAAGGCCATCGCCGCTCGGGGAGAGGAGCTTGTTGCTCAGGGGGGTTCGGCCCTGCTGGCCAGGCTGGCCCAGGAGCAAGGGGGGCTCACGGCCGAGACCGTCTCTCGGGCCGCTGACCAGGGTGACATCGCATGCCAGGGCATCATTCGGCGAGCAGGGTACTATCTGGGCGTAGGCCTCGCCAGCTATGTGAATATCTTCAACCCCCAGCTCATCATCATCGGCGGCGGCCTGGCCAAGGTGGGCGACCTCCTGCTGGGGCCCGCCAGGGCGGAGATGGAGGCCCGGGCCATGCCGGAGGCCCTAGAGGCGGTGCAGCTAAAGCTGGCCGAGCTAGGGGACTACGTTGGGGTGATGGGCATGGTCGCCTTGCTAAGGGAGGGGGCGTCGGCATAGCCGCCGCCGGTGGCGGAGGTAGGGGGGAAGGCCCCTGCGTGGAGGTCTCGCTGACAGGGCGAGCGCTTCTTCCTGCACACGCGGGCGGCATTCCTCCTAAAGGCAGTAATAATAGTTGATGTAGAACCAGCCTTTCTCCGGGGTGTAGCAGAGGTATCTCGGAACGTAGAGGTCCTGGTTACCGCAATAGTTCGGGAACCTGGTGATGCCGGCGAAGTAGCACTGCGGTTCACTCAACTGTACGTCTACGGATTGGGTCGCGTAGCCCCCAAACGAATTAGGGAGAGCCAGGGTCATGCTGAATACGTCGTATATCTGCGTTCCGGACGGCTCGTTGCCAAATTCGACGCCGGTAGAATTCTGGCCAGCGGTGGCCGCGTAATCCCAGCCGCCGCCCGCCTTCCGTCGCCACACCTGGAATTCTTTCTCGTTGCAGAGCGCCTCGCCGGCGGAGTTCACGGGGCTCCAATCCAGCGAGACGGCGCCGGCCGAGGGCGAGGAGCCACTGGGGTCCGTTACGGCCTCCACCGAGTAGGCCATTTCATAGTTGTCGGCGTCTACGGACGTTGGGTTCGTGAAGGCTAGGCAGTTCGGGTGCATGATAGAGTTGCACGTTGGCCAGTGGGCGAAACCGAGATCGTGGCCCATCTCGTGCCCGATGACGGACTTCTGCAGAGCAGGGCCGGCCGTGCTCACGATCGGCGTCACGTATATGGGAAGGAAAACCGGGCTTTCTTGCTGCGGATAGCGCGTACAGGCCCAACCATCACCGCAATAGCCTTCCTCACGATCGACAATGACGATGCCGCTGTATGGAGGGCAGCCGCTGGTGAACAGGGACTTGCCGATCATGTTGTTCCAGGCGTCCATGGCGTACAGAACAGCGTCGGGGTCCACGTTGTCGGCCATGTTGCAGACGCTGATCTCTCCGTACGCTACCCCGTTGTAGTTCACGCAGACCTCTATGTTGCCGTCCTCAGTGTTGCATGGCTGGGCGGCAGCCGGCGGGACGCTAGCCAGCGCCAAGAGAACGGCTACGAGCGGAATGAAGCGCCGCATTTGCATCGCTGGTCAGCGCGCTCTCTCAGGGGATAAGCACATGCACCCGACCGGTGGCGGGCTCGTATTCCCGGAGCTCCTCGCAACCGGCCGCCCACAGGGACACCGTCTCTATGCCGAAGAACATGGCCCTGCCCACCTCCTGGTAGGCGCAACCGTCCCCTCGGTCAGGGATATAATACTTGCCGTCTGGCGCGAGCTGGATGTCCGCTGCCGTGACCTCTAGCTGATCCCGGCCCTTGACCGCACAGTCCAGGCAGCCCAAGGCACCCCGCGTCGGCTGCGTGACAGTCGGGGCTGTAGTCGGCTCGAGGCTGGGCTGAGCCGTGGCCGCGGGCGCCGGCGAGGAATCGGCCGCTGGCGCTGCGGCCGTGGGCTGCTCAGCCTCCTGGGCCACGCTGGTGCCATCGATGGCGTGGCTGGCGAAGTAGCCGCCGAAGGCAATGCCCACGGCAAGGAGAACAACGGTCACACCCGCGACTGCAGCCAGCCGCCAGCTCAATGAGCTCGGCGATTGTCCTGGGAACCGCTTCATGCCAGCACCCCTCCTTCACGCGCTCTCATTGTACGCTATCCATAACGCTTGTCAACCCGCTGCGGCCATTTCTTCTGCGCCAAGCTTCATCGCGAGGCCTCCTGCGCCGCGCTAGCCAGAGCCAAGACGACGGCTACCAGCGGAAGCAAGCGCCGCATTCGCATGGCCGTTCGGTGCGCTCTGTCAGCTGATAAGCACACGCACCCGACCGGTGGCGGGCTCGTAACTTATGCCCTCCTCGCAACCGGGCGCCCACAGGGATACCATCTCTACGCCCCGGACGACGACTCTGCCCCCCTCGCGGTAGGCGCATCCGTCCCCTCGGTCAGGCACGTAGTACTTGCCGTCCGGGCCGAGCTGGATGTCCTCCGCGGTTACCCTTAGCGCCTGGCCGCCCTTAATCCGGCAGTCCACGCAGCCCAGTGCCCCCCGCGTCGGCTGCGTGACAGTCGGGGCTGTAGTCGGCTCGAGGCTGGGCTCAGCCGTGGCCGCGGGCGTCGGCGAGGAATCGGCCGCTGGCGCTGCGGCCGTGGGCTGCTCAGCCTCCTGGGCCACGCTGGTGCCATCGATGGCGTGGCTGGCGAAGTAGCCGCCGAAGGCAATGCCCACGGCAAGGAGAACAACGGTCACACCCGCGACTGCAGCCAGCCGCCAGCTCAATGAGCTCGGCGATTGTCCTGGGAACCGCTTCATGTCAGAACGCCTCCTTCACGTGCCCTCACTGTACGCTATCCATAACGCTTGTCAACCCGCTGCGGCCACTTCTTCTGCGCCAATCTTCATCGCGAGGCCTCCTGCGCGCCGCTAGGGCACCACCGTGATGCCTTCGCCTTCGACCGCCTCGCCGATGCGCCAGAGGGTGAGATGGGCCAGGGAGAACTGCTGCTCTAGCTCTCGCCCCTGCTCCGGCGAGGCAGCGATAAGCAGACCGCCCGACGTCTGAGCGTCGAAGAGGACAGAGTCTAGCTCGTCAGGGA
>CAZSHQ010000014.1:0-14396 GCA_964606995.1 uncultured Dehalococcoidia bacterium
CTGGCTCGATTTGCCGGAGCCTTCGCCCCCTTCCAGGGTGATGAACAGGCCCTGCCTTCGCGAGGTCATGGAGGGGCTACTCGCCCCTGCCGGGCAGGATGCGCACCCGTCGCTGCGGCTCCTGCCCCAGGCTGCGCGAGCTCAGGTTGTAGCGCTGGGCCAGCATGTGCTGCAGGCGGCGAATGTAGGCGTTCTGCGGCGATAGCTCCACCGACCGCTTGCCTTTCATGATATCGCCGATGGCTTCCTCCGCTTCCTGGAGGGCAGAGAGGACCGGGTCCTGGCCTCGCTCGCCGCGCATGGAGACGATGCACTGCTCCATCTGGAGCACCGTGTTGCTCTTGATCACGTAGATGGGGACGCCCCGCTCCTCCGCGTCCCGCAGGAGCTGCGGCTTGCGCCGGTAGTAGCTGCGAAGCGTGATCAGGGCATCGGCGTCGCCCAGGTGGTCGACGATGGCGGTCGCCATGCCCATCTGGCGAATGGCCTGATCCAGTCGCCGCCGCGAGATGCCGAAGGGATAGATGCGCCTCTCGCGACCGGCGGCGACGGCTGGGCCGCGCTCCTCCAGCACCCGCTTCTGCTGCGCCTGAGCGGGGGAGGCCACCACCTGCATCTGGCCCTCCTTGTCCAGCTCTCGAATCTCGGCGGGCACTTCGTACCCTCGCAGGACGGCATCCACCGTCTCGGTCACGTTGGCGTGCACGGACACCCTCTCCCAGCTCTGGATCTCCACCACCACATCGAAGGTAGGGGGTGCCTTGCGCTCGAGGATGGACTTCTGGGTGCCGCGACGCCGCGCCTCCTCGTCCCCCAGCGTCACTGACTGGATGCCCCCGATGAGGTCGCAGAGGGTGGGGTTCATGATCAGGTTCTCCAGCGTGTTGCCGTGGGCCGTGCCCACCAGTTGCACCCCCCGCTCGGCGATGGTGCGAGCGGCCGCCGCCTCCAGGTCGGTGCCGATCTCGTCGATGATGATGACCTCCGGCATATGGTTCTCCACCGCCTCGATCATCACCGCGTGCTGCATGGTGGGCGTTGGCACCTGCATGCGGCGGGCGCTACCGATGCCCGGGTGGGAGATATCGCCGTCGCCAGCGATCTCGTTGGAGGTGTCCACCACCACCACCCGCTTGTTCAGATCGTCGGCCAGGAAGCGGGCCACCTCCCGCAGCATCGTTGTCTTGCCCACGCCGGGCCGCCCCAGAAGGAGGGTGCTCTGGCCCGATTTCACCAGGTCCTCGATGATCCGGATCGTGCCGAAGACGGCCCGCCCGACGCGGCAGGTGAGCCCGACGATGCGGCCGTGCCGATTACGGATGGCCGATATCCGGTGGAGCGTGCGCTCGATGCCTGCCCGGTTGTCGCTAGTGAACTCGCCGATCCGCGAGACGGTGTATTCCAGGTCGGCCTGGGTCACCTCCCGCTCGCTGAGGATTACCTCCTGCTGGGGGTAGCGAGCCTCCGGCAGGCGGCCCAGGTCGAGCACCACCTCCAGAAGCTCGAAGTTGTCGGGCCGCTCGCGCAGGGGGTCGCGAACGTGCGGCGGCAGCACATCGAGCATGGCGTCCAGGTCGTCGGTTATTCTTAGGGTACTCATTCCATTAGCTCACCGGATAGGGCTGGCGAACCCCCTCGGCTACGGGGACGGCCTCCTCCACAGGTCGAACCAGGCGGTTCACAGAGACCACGTACTCGGCCACTGCCCTGAAGCCCAGCTCCTCCAGCCGGCGGGCCACCGCCTTCTGGTATTCAGGCACCAGACAAAGGATGGGCCGTCTGTCGCCCAGATAGTCGAGAGCCGCCGCCAGCAGGTCGTCCAGGGGAACATCCTTCCTTCGCTGGGACAGCAGGCTGAAGCGACCCGCCCGATTGCCCTTCGAGATGCGCAGCAAGGCCGTGGGCCCTTCTGCTCCCGGCACTATCAGGTGGTGGCAGTGGCCCTTCTCCTGGACGCTCACCCACTCGCGCAGGGTGGCGGCCTCGTTGCGGCGCACGGCTGTGGGCACAGACGCATTGTAGAGCTGGAACAGAGGGAGAGTGTCGGTCAGGCTACGCTCTCGCAGGGGCAGCTTCCCTGGCTCCAGGCCTTGCGGTATCCTATCGATAGCCAGGAGGCGCTCCTTCAGGTAGGGGAAGAAGCCAGCCTGCCGAATCGTCCCCACGAGGTGGCTGTCGGCCTTCAGCCTGAGGAAGACCTTCTCCACGCCAGCTCGTCCCAGTCCCTGGCTCAACCGCTCCAGAAGCGTCCAGCAGACGGTCTCGTTCCCCTGGCTGGTGATCAGGTAGTCCACCTCCCAGGCGCTGGGACTACTGCGCCGCCGCGCTGACGCCAGAGCGCAGGCCCCCAGCCCGCGAACGGCTGTCCAGGTATGACGGTGGCCGGCTAATGGCAGCCACTGCCTCAAGACGTTCTCCAGCAGACGGAACCTCGCCTCCTCCAGACCCAGGCGCTCCCAGGTCTGGGCCTCGTTGCGGCAGGGGAGGCCAAAGGGAGGCTTGCCCGTCGCCCAGAGCGAGGCCAGGAGCACCACATCGGCCGGTCGCAGAGGCCTGATGGCGGCGGCAGGGCTATGCTTGGGCATTCTTGTGCGCTCGCACCATATCGACAAAGTAGCGGTGAAAACGATGGTCTTCTGTCAGCTCGGGGTGAAAAGCGGTGGCCAGGGCATTGGCCTGACGCACGGCAACCGCCTTCCCATTCTCCAGCTTGGCCAGCACCTCCACCCCATCGCTCACCGCCTCCACAATGGGTGCTCGTATGAAGACGGCATGAAAGGGCTGCTGGCCCAGGGCGGGAACGGCCAGATCGGCCTCGAAGCTGTCCACCTGCCGCCCGAAGGCGTTGCGCCGCACGGCGATGGCCAGGGCGCTCAGGGTGGGCCAGTCGAGCTCGCTCGCCCGCTGGGCGAGGACGATCATGCCGGCGCAGGTGCCCCAGATGGGGAATCCGTTCTGGGCCCGCTCTCGCAGGGGCTCCAGGAGGGCGAACTCTGAGATGAGGCGGGCGATGGTGGTGCTCTCGCCGCCCGGGATCACCAGCCCGTCGAGCGCGGCAAGCTCCTCCGGATGGCGCACCTCTTGCGCCGCGATGCCCAGTCGCTGAAGGATCGAGATATGCTCAGCGAAGTCACCCTGGAGCGCCAGGACACCGATGTGGGTCATGCGTTTCTACCAGCCGCGGCTGGCCAACAACTCCTCCTCGCTGAGGGTTCGGATGTCCAGGCCGCGCATCGGCTCTCCCAGCCCGCGCGATACCTGGGCGACGACTTCGGGGTCGTTGTAGTTAGTCACCGCCTTGACGACGGCCCTGCCCCGCCTTTCGGGGTCATCCGACTTGAAGATGCCAGAGCCCACGAACACCCCTTCAGCGCCTAGCTGCATCATCAGGGCAGCGTCGGCGGGGGTGGCCACGCCGCCGGCGGCGAAGTTGACCACCGGCAGCCTGCCGGTCTGGTGCACCTCCTTCACCACCTCGTACGGCGCCCCCAGCGCCTTGGCCTCGGCCATCAGTTCGTCTTCAGGCATAGAGTGCAGCCTGCGGATGCCGTCCATCACCGCCCGCATGTGGCGCACCGCCTCCACGATGTTGCCCGTGCCGGCCTCGCCCTTGGTACGGATCATCGCCGCCCCCTCGCCGATGCGCCGCAGGGCCTCGCCCAGGTCGCGGCAGCCGCACACGAAGGGTACCTTGAACGGCCACTTATCGATGTGATGGGCCTCGTCGGCCGGTGTGAGCACCTCCGATTCGTCGATGAAGTCCACCCCCAGCGCTTGCAGCACCTGCGCCTCGGCGAAGTGGCCGATGCGGCACTTGGCCATCACCGGGATCGTGACGGTCTTCATGATGGCCGCGATCACGCTGGGGTCGGCCATGCGCGCCACCCCGCCGGCGGCGCGGATGTCGGCCGGCACGCGCTCCAGGGCCATGACGGCGCAGGCCCCCGCCTCCTCGGCGATGCGGGCGTGCTCGGCCGTCACCACGTCCATGATGACGCCGCCCTTGAGCATCTGGGCCAGCCCCTTCTTGACGGTATACGTACCCTTCGCCGGGCTCAGGGCAGGTTCCTTCTCCACAGCCATCGTGCCCTCATTGTACTATCTGGCCCTCCCAATAGGCAAGGTGGGGCCGCCGCAGGGGTTGACAGCGTGGTTATTCCGAGTATACTATTAGCGCTTATATAGATACTTTGGACGATAAAGGCGGCTCCCGATGAAGAGGCTGTGGATAGCTCTCGTGGCTTCAGTTGCCCTGGTGGCTGTCTTGGTGGCAGGCTCCGGCCAAGGCGCCCACGGAATAGCGAACCCCGCCGCCGTCTACTGCTACAAGCTGGGCTATCAATACGAAATAGTCGATACGGATAAAGGACAATATGGAACATGTACCTTCTTCGACGGCAGTACCTGCGATGCTTGGAGATTCTTGGAGTGCAGGTGTGGAGGGGAGTATTCCTACTGCGCGATACATGGCTATGACTGGATAACAAAAACGGATGGCCAGAACCCTATTTCGCGAGACTACTGCGTCTGTGTTCTTGATGGGGAAGAGATTGGTGCGGTTACGGAATTCGTCGACGTTGAGGACACATGTGTTGGTCCTCCGTTGGACTCTGACGCCGACGGCTTCCTGGACTCCTTCGAGGCATACGTAGGCACCGACCCCTGGGACGACTGCCCCGACGACCCCAGCGACGATGCCTGGCCGCCGGACATCAACAACGACACCTGGGTGAACGGCCTGGATATTATGCGTTTCAAGCCGGTGCTGAGCGGCCCCTACGACGTCCGCTTCGACCTCAACGCTGATGGCTACGTGAACGTCCTAGACCTCATGATCTACAAGCCGCTCCTGGGCACGTCCTGCACCAACCCGTAGCGCCAGCGCCATCCGCTCACCCTGAGCTTGTCGAAGGGGGAGAGGCCGCTCATGGTTCGACACGCTCGCCATGAGCGGCCAGAAGGGCTCGCCGTGAGCGGCCATTCAATCAGAGGCGCCGCCCTCGCCGATATGCTAACATTGGCCGCGCAGGGGCCGAGAACCATGGAGATAACCCCGCGTGTCCACAGCATACCTGCGCCTCAGGCCTTCTACGCTGGCCCGCAGGCCCCCAACGTCTACCTAGTGGTCGACGGCGGTCAGGGCGCCCTCATCGATGCCGGCTACCCTGACGAGGCCTCCATCACGCCACGCCTGCAATACCTCCAGGGCATCGCCGGCCCTTCGGCAGGCTCAGGCTTCGCCCTGAAGGGCTCAAGCCCGAAGGGGCAGGCCCTGAAGCTGGCCTACATCATCGTCACCCACCACCACATCGACCACTGCGGCGGCGCCCACGCCCTCCGCCAGGCCACCGGCGCTGGCATCTGCATGCACCCCACGGAGGCACGGCTCCTCAGCGAATGGCGGGGGGACGTCCCCCAGGACGTCGATATCCCCACCGAGCAGCAGACGATGGCCCAGCGGCTTCGCACCTGGCGCCACGTCACCGCCCTCGCCACCGCCGATTGCCTGATGCAGGGCGGCGACACGCTCCAGGTGGGCGGCGTGACCATCGAGGTCATCGATACGCCCGGTCACACCCTGGGCTCCATCTCCCTCTACCTGCGGGAGGAGGGCGTGCTGTTCACCGGCGACACCGTGCTCGGCCTGGGCACGGTGGCCATCTTCCCGCCGCCCCACGGCGACATGGCCCTCTACATGCAGTCGCTCGAGCGGCTCAAGAGCTACGACGCCACGTTGCTCTGCCCCGGCCACGGGCCACCGGTGCGCGACGTCGTCCGCAAGCTCCAGGAGCTCATCGATCACCGCCAGGAGCGCGAAAGGCAGGTTCTCACCGCCGTCGGCCAGGGACGGGGACGCCTGGAGACGATGCTGGCCGAGATCTACCCCGAGCTGGACAGGCGCCTCCTGGGCATGGCCCGCGCTCAGCTCCTGGCCCATCTCCACAAGCTTCAGAGCGAAGGAAAGATCGCCCGCCGCGACGAGGGCGGCGACAGCCTCTACGTCCTTCCCTAGACTGGGCCGCATCGTGTTGCACTCTAGGTGAGGGACAGAGGGTCGGGCCGCCTCTCCCGCTCATCCTGAGCTTGTCGAAGGAGGAGCGGCGGCTCATGGTTCGACAGGCTCACCATGAGCGGCCCCAAAGGCTCACCATATTGCCTAGACTGGGCCGCATCGTCAAACGTATAATGCCCTCAGATTCGGAGGAGCCTATCCTTGGCCAAGAAGAGATCGTCCATCGAGCTGCCCCTGGTGGGCATCCTGCCGCTCACCGCGGCGGTGAACGACGAGGGCCATCTGACCATCGCTGGCTGCGATGCCGTTGAGCTGGCCCGCGAGTTCGGCACGCCCCTCTACGTGTTCGATGAGGAGACTCTGCGCCACAAGTGCCGCGAATTCCGCTCGGAGTTCCGCAGCCGCTACGCCGATAGCGGCATCAGCTACGCCGCCAAGGCCTACTTGGGACGAGCCCTGGCTGCCCTCCTGGCCGAGGAGGAGATGGACCTGGAGGTGGTCTCCGGCGGCGAGCTGGCCATCGCCCGCTCGGTGGACTTCCCGCCCCAGCGTATCTACTTCCACGGCAACAACAAGTCGGAGGAGGAGCTGCGCGAGGCCTTGGACTACGGCATCGGCTGGGTGGTGGTCGACAACCCGTATGAGCTCGAGCTGCTGAACCGGGTCGCGAAGGCCCTGGGCAAGCGCCAGCCCATTCTCCTGCGCCTGTCGCCCAACGTCGACCCCCATACCCATCGCCACACCACCACCGGCGTCCTCGACAGCAAGTTCGGCCTCCCTATCGTCACCGGCCAGGCGGAGGCGGCAGTGAAGCAGGCCCTGGGCCTGCCGGCCGTGGAGCTCGTGGGGCTGCACTTCCACCTGGGCTCACCCATCCCTCAGATGGAGCCCTATCAGGAGGCGATCCAGGTGGTGATGGCCTTCGCCGCCCAGATGAGCGAGCGGCACGGATTCCGCCTGGGGGAGCTTAGCCCCGGCGGCGGCTTTGCCATCCAGTACCTGGAGGATATCCCTGCTCCCCCAATGGCCGAGTACGCCGCGGCCATCGTCTCCGCCCTGGCCGAGGCCTGCCGGGCCTACTCTCTGCCCCTGCCCAGGCTTGTCGTCGAGCCGGGGCGGGCCATCGTCGGTCAGGCCTGCCTCGCCCTGTACAAGGTCGGCGCCAGGAAGGAGATCCCCGGCGTGCGCACGTACGTGGCTGTGGACGGCGGCATGGGCGATAACGTTCGCCCCGCCCTCTACAGCGCTCGCTATTCGGCGCTGGTAGCCAACAAGGTAGGCGAGGCAGAACGGCAGCGAGTGACCATCGCCGGCAAGTTTTGTGAGTCGGGCGATGTCCTCGTTCGCGATGTCGACCTCCCCCGCCTGGAAGCGGGTGACCTCCTGGCGGTGGCTGGCGCTGGCGCATACTGCCTACCCATGGCCAGCAACTACAACGCATTCCTCCGCCCGGCCATCGTCATGGTTAAGGACGGTGCCGTCCGCCTGATCCGTCGTCGCGAGACCTACGAAGACCTGATGCGCTGCGACCTGCACCTGCCGCCGTAGCGGCCTGACGTTACCTTGATCGTGAAGCTTGCGTTCCAAAAGGCCGCGACGTTACTGGTGCTTGCGGCTGTGCTCGCCGGCGGCTGCGGCGATGGCGGCTCGTCGGTTGAGACGCCCCAGGGCAGCTCGCCCATCGCTTCGTTGGTGGCGACCGAAGGGGGGCGCCTGCTCTACGTGGCCTCGCACGGCGACGACGCCGACGACGGCAGCGTTGAGCGTCCCTGGCGCACCCTCCAGCACGCCGCCGATTCCGCCCTGCCCGGCGATACGGTAGTTGTGCAGAAAGGCACTTATCACGAGGAGGTGACCTTGGGCCGCTCAGGCGACCCCAGTTCGCCCATCACCTTCCGCGCGGCGCCCGGCGAGGCCGTCGTCCTGGACGGCGGCGGCCAGCTAGACGACGCTTTCACCATCGACAGCGGCGCCTCGCATCTGACCCTGGAGGGCTTTCGGCTGACCGACTACCGCGGCTGGACCATCTCTCTGGAAGGCAGCAATCGTGACATCGTCATCGCCGGCATCGACAGCAGCGGCAGCGACGTCGGCGTTCACCTGACGCTGGGCGAGCACGGCAAGCCGGAGAAAGGCCCCGTCGAGGACGTGCTGATCAGCGCCTCCGACTTCCACCACCACCGTTTCGCCGGCATCGACTGCACGCCCGGTCCCTGCAACCGCCTGCGCATCATCAACGTTCGTTCTCATCACAACGGGGCCGAGGCCGACTGGGCGGGCGATGGCATCGCCGTGGAGATGGGCGAGGACATCCGCATCGAGAGCTGCCAGGTGTACGAGAACGGCGGCGACGGCATCGACCTGAACTCCCGCGACGGCCGCCCCGTGTCGGGCATCGCGGTGCGCAACTGCCAGGTCTGGAGCAGCAAGCGCACCGGCATCAAGCTCTGGCGCGGCGGCACGATCAGCGATAGCCTCGTCCACTCGACCGGCTCGTGCGGCATCGATATCGCCCGCGAAGGGGCCTACGAAATAGTGAACACGCTCGTTGCCCACAGCGGCCTGGATGGCGACTACGGTGTGGTGGTAGCCTATCCGGAGGAGTCGGTGGCCGAGGGCCCGGTGGCGCTCCGCATCCGAAACAGCATCTTCGCCTTCAACAACGGCGGCATCTACCTGGGCGAGAACGTGAAGCTGGACGAGGACTACGACCTGTTCTTCAGTCGTGAGGATTGTGAGATCGAGGCTGCCTTCAGCGACCGCGAGGACGGTTGCTTCAGCCGCGATGACTTCGCCTCCGGTGCCTGGTTCCGCGAGACGGGCAACGGTCGTCACAGCCTGGCCGCCGACCCTCTATTCGCCGACGCTGAGGGGGGGGACTATCACTTGCGGCCGCACAGCCCCGCCCGCGATGCCGGCGATCCCGACCAGGGCGGGACGCTGGACATGGAAGACAACCAGCGACCGGCGTACGGCGGCATTGCCATCGGCCCCTACGAGGCACCATAGGATGTGGCAGACGGTCGGACAGGACAGGGCGGTGGCTGCCCTTCAGCGCGGTCTGGCTCAGGGCACGCGAGCCCACGCCTACCTCTTCGTGGGGCCGCCCCAGGTGGGCAAGGGCACTCTCGCCCTCGAGCTGGCTCAGGCCCTCAACTGTGAGGGGCCCGAGCTGCCCTGCCAGGAGTGCTCCGCTTGCCGCCGCATCGCCGCCGGCATCCACGCCGACGTGCAGGTGGTGGGCGTAGGCGTAAGCGATGGCGGCATCCACAAGGACATCAGCATCGACCAGATACGGGAACTGGGACGGGTGGTGAGCCTGAGGCCCTTCGAGGGGCGCTGCCGCGTGATCATCATCGACCCCGCCGATGCCATGAACGAGGCGGCCCAGAACGCCTTCCTCAAGACCCTGGAGGAGCCGCCCCCCGACGTCGTCTTTGTCCTTATCACCTCCCGGCCGCAGGCCTTGCGGGATACCATCCGCTCCCGCTGCCAGCGGCTGGACCTTTCGCCGCTGCCTGTTCCTGACATGGAGGAGGCCCTGCGCCAGCGGTGGTCGGTGGCTCCCCCTCAGGCTCAGCTCCTCGCTCGCCTCTCCCGGGGCCGCCTGGGCTGGGCCATCGCTGCCCACCAGGATGAGGAGATGATGCGGGTCCGCCACGAAGCCCTCATGGACATCCGTGCCTTGCCCGAGCGCACCATCCAGGAGCGATTCGTCTACGCCTCCGAGGTGGCCAGCCGCTTCTCGCGCGACCGGACGACGGTCCTCGCCGTCCTCGACCTCTGGCGGGAGTGGTGGCGCGACATCCTGTTGCTGGCCAGCGGCTGCCAGGACGTCATCACCAACCTCGACCTGAAGGACATCCTCAACGGGGAAGCCGGGCGCTATGACCCCGCCCAGGTGGTCGCCTTCCTGCGTTCGTTGGCTGCCACCAAGCGCCGCCTGGAGGGAAACGTCAACCCTCGCCTGGCCCTGGAGGTTCTGATGCTGGACCTGCCGGCACCCCGCTAGGCCCACCCCTTGACACACCCCTGCGCCTGTGATAGAAACGGAGAGATCTAGCTAATTTGTTAGCCAATGGAAGGAGATTGGCCATGAAATGGCTGCGCTCAAGGACAGCAGTGGTGATGCTGGTGGCGGCGGTGGCGGTTCTCACCATTGTCCTGGGCTCCTGGCAGGGCTGGCTGGCCGAGGCCCAGACGGTGCGCTGGGTCAACGCGCTCCCTGACCCGGCGACCGAGCCGACGGAGTGCGGGACAGCACCCTACAGCGGCATTGGCTTGGCCGTGGCGGCCTCCTCGGACGGCGACATCGTACGGCTGTGCGAGGGGACGTACGCCGCGGGTGCGAACGTCAACATAGAGGTGACCATCGAGGGGCGCGAAGGGGCCGATCGCGCGGATGTAGTGATAGATTCCCACGAGCCGGGTGCCACCGACGGCTTGAACATAACGCATAGCAACGTGACCATTCGTCACCTGACGCTGGACGGCCCTGGCCCGCCCGTCGGCCCCCCGCCGCCCACCACAGCCATCGACATTCCAGCCGGGCCCCCGCCGCAACTGGAGGGCATCGAAATCAGCGATGTGGAGATTACCGACTGGGACAGCGCCATCATCGCGTTTGACGTGAAGGATATGGTCATCGAAGATAGCTATATCCATGGCAACCATGGTGACGCTGGTGACGTTGTGGAGCTGGAACAGGGGGAAGGGAATCAGCTGCTAAACAACGAGATAACCGACAATGGCGGGCTCGCTCTGGTACTGGACGACGAGGATGAGGTTCTGGTGGACCGCAACAAGCTGGCAGACAACGACGTCGCCCAGGTGCGAATCGTTAACGGGGGCAACGTGCGCATCTGGCGCAATGAGATCGCGCCCGCGGTGAATAGCGACGGTATCGTGATAGCGGCGGTGCCGGCAGAAACCCTTGTCCAGATCGGCGGCTCACCTGACAATGCTAACACCTTCGGCGTGAACTTCAATCCCGCGGCTGGTTACTACTTGGTGGAACTGGATTGCGGTGCCGAGAACACGGTTGATGCCATCTACAACTATTGGGGAAGTGGCGTGGCACGGGCGGACGTTGCCAACCGCATCTTCAACGACGAGGACGACCCGGACGCGGGCTACATCGAGTGTCCTGCCCCTGATGACCTCAGGGGTGCGGTGGTGTTCCACCCCTGGGCCTCAGGCCCCGCTCCCACCCCTACCCCGACCCCCACCCCTACGCCCACTCCCACCACCCCCACTCCCACCCCCAGCCCTACCCCCAGCCCCACGGTGACGCCCACCACTCGTACCTTCAACCTGCAGATGGGCTGGAACAACTTTGTCTGGACGGGCGCCACGGGCACGCCTCCGGCCACGGCCCTGAACTGCATCGACGGCTTCTACGCCATCGCTTATGAGTGGGATGGCACCTGGAGCCGTTACGTGCCCGGCGATGCGGTGTTGTCCAACATGAGCGACCTCGACAAGTACGACAGCCTGTTGGTGCTGGTCACCGGCAGCGGGGTGGTGTGCGCGGACATGCCCGTGGCCGCCGGCCCATAGGCACCAACCGACCATCGTCCGAGACAACGGAGGGCGGCTTAGCCGCCCTCCGTTCTTAGTAGCGTTCCCTTGGTCCCAAGGCAAACTCGCCCGTTGACACACTCCTTCGCCTGTGATAGAAACGGAGTTAGCTATCGGTTTGGGAAGCAATGGAAGGAGATTGATCATGAAGTGGCTTCACTCGAGGACAGCAGTGGTGGCCCTGGTGGCAGCGGTGGCCGTTCTCACCATCGCCCTCGGCACCTGGCAGGGTTGGCTGGCCGAGGCCCAGACGGTGCGCTGGGTGAACGACGCCGACGACCCTGGCGAGCCAACCGAATGCTCCATGGCAACCGCCTACGCGAACATTGCCGCTGCCCTGGGGGCTTCAGCGGACGGCGACATCATACGGGTGTGCGAGGGTACTTACGCCGGGAACGTGCCCGTCGGCGTGGGCGTGACCATCGAGGGCCGGGAAGAGGCCGCTCGCGCGGATATAGTGATAGATGTCCCCGCGGGCGCTCCCACCGACGGCCTGGTCATAGACCATGACAACGTCATCATCCGCCACCTGACGCTCAACGGCCCTGATAAAAACAACACGGGCATCGTAGTCGCTGGCGGCGCCCCGCCGTCCTACGAGGGCATCGAAATCAGCGATGTGGAAGTTACCGACTGGACAGACGGTATACACGCCGAGGATACCCGGGACATGGTTATCGAAGACAGCTATCTCCATGGCAACGGCAATGATAACCTGAATATGCGCTACGGGATAGGGAACGTGGTGCAACGCAACACGATAACCGATAGTGATGACGAGGGCCTCGTTGTGCGCAGCGAGGATGAACTCCTGGTCGAGGGCAACACGCTATCGGGTAGCGCTAACAACCAAATGCGTATCCAATACGGGATCAACGTGCGCATCTACCGCAATCAGATCGACACTACGAGCGATGGCATCGTCATACAGTCCGTGCCGGCGGAGACCTTCATCCAGATCGGCGGCTCAGCCCAGAACGCCAACAGCTTCAGCGGGCCCTTCGGCGATCCGGACTACTACGTGCACCTGGATTGCACTTCCCAGAACACGGTGGATGCCACCTACAACTGGTGGGGAAGCACCGTCAGGAGCGACATCGCCAACCGCATCTTCAACGATGAGGACAATATCCCCGAGTGTACCGCCCCTAACGACGTCAAGGGCGCAGTCGTCTTCCACCCCTGGGCCTCAGGCCCCGCTCCCACCCCTACCCCGACCCCCACCCCTACGCCCACTCCCACCACCCCCACTCCCACCCCCAGCCCTACCCCCAGCCCCACGGTGACGCCCACCACTCGTACCTTCAACCTGCAGATGGGCTGGAACAACTTTGTCTGGACGGGCGCCACGGGCACGCCTCCGGCCACGGCCCTGAACTGCATCGACGGCTTCTACGCCATCGCTTATGAGTGGGATGGCACCTGGAGCCGTTACGTGCCCGGCGATGCGGTGTTGTCCAACATGAGCGACCTCGACAAGTACGACAGCCTGTTGGTGCTGGTCACCGGCAGCGGGGTGGTGTGCGCGGACATGCCCGTCGACCCCGCTCCATAGATAACAGATGACGATCGTTCGAGATAGCAGGGGGCGGCTTAGCCGCCCTCTGTTCTTACTCCGAATAAGCAGGTTGTGTTGCGATTGACTTTTGCTGTCTATATAATTGACTCGCCCTTAGGGCAGGTTTGTTCGGCTGTGGCTGGGAGGGGCGGAAAAGCTGCGCATGACGCTGAAGAACATCCTGGTGCCAGTCGATGGCTCGGACGCCAGCATGGAGGCCGTCTTTCTGGCTTGTACGACCGCCAAGCGCAACAAGGGGAAGGTCTACGTCGTCTATGTTGTAGAGGTGCACCGCTCTCTACCGCTGGATGCTGACCTGAGGCCTGAGGCTGTCAAGGGTGAAGAAGTGCTGAACCGTGCTGAGCAGCGCGCCGAGGAAGTGGATTTCGAGGTAGAGGGAGAGCTTCTCCAGGCGCGCGATGCCGGTCACGCCATCGTCGATGAGGCCATCGAGCGGGGCGTGGACGGCATCATCCTGGGCGTGGGCTATAAGGGGCCCCTGGCAGAAGGAGCGGGCTTCGCCTGGCCGCGGGGGGGCAAGCCGGCGCCCCTGCCCGGGGAATTCCGCCTGGGCAAGATCACTCAGTACGTGCTGGAAAACGCCCCCGGCGAGGTATGGATTATCCGGCTGCCGATGGCCGAGTGAGATGAAGGCTGTCATCATGGGCTGCGGTCGCGTGGGGGCCGAGTTGGCTGCCCTCCTCGACCGTGAAGGCCAAGAAGTTACCATCCTGGACATCGACCCCGATGCCTTTGGCCAGCTTCCTCCCGACTTCAAAGGGAGGTCTGTGGTGGGCAACGGCATCGACCAGGATGTTCTGCAGCGCATAGGGCTGGCCGAGGCCGACGCCTTTGTGGCCGCAAGCCCCGGCGACAACCGCAATGTCATGGCCAGCCAGATAGCCAAGCACATCTTCGGTGTTCCCAGGGTGGTCTGCCGCATCTTTGACCCCATCCGAGAGGAGCTCTATCACGGCCTCGGGCTGGAGACCATTAGCCCCACCAGGGAAGTGGCGCGACTGTTGAAGGAGGCCCTAGAGAGGGAGCCGGCGGAAATGCCAGGGGGCGAGGGCTAATTATGTATATTATGATCGTGGGCGGTGGCAAGGCAGGCTACTATCTTGCCAAGCAATTGGTGGAGGATGGCCACGAGGTGCTGGTCATCGAGAAGGATGCCGCCAAGTGCCAGCAGATCGCCGATGAGTTGGGCGATATCGTCCTGCGCGGGGACGGCTGTGAGGGTGT
>CAZSHQ010000015.1:0-13824 GCA_964606995.1 uncultured Dehalococcoidia bacterium
CGTTTAGGCCTATCGCCGAAAGGTTCGGCATGCAGTGGGAGCTGCACTTCTCGGATTACGTTCCACGAATGGCCATCTTCGTGTCCAAGCTGGAACACTGCCTTTCCGACCTTCTGCTGAGACAGCGGATGGGAGAATTCGCGGCCGAGATTCCTCTCGTGATCAGCAACCATCCGGACCTGCAGCAGCTCGTCGAAACCTTCGGGCCTCAGTATCACTTCTATCCCATCACGAAGGAGACGAAGGCTGTGCAGGAGAAGAAGCAGATCGAGTTTCTGGAGGAGCAGCGAATAGACCTGGTGGTCCTCGCCAGGTATATGCAAATAGTGAGTGGGGAGTTCGTGAGCCGGTTCCGGAACCGGACTATCAACATCCACCACTCTTTCCTCCCTGCATTCCCCGGTGGGCGCCCCTATCAGCAGGCGTACGAACGGGGCGTGAAGATAATCGGTGCCACCAGCCACTACGCGACTGAGGAGCTGGATCAGGGCCCAATAATCGAACAGGATGTGGTGCGGGTCAGCCATCGGGACTCTGTGGCAGACCTCATCAGGAAAGGGAAGGACCTGGAGAAGGTTGTGCTGGCCCGAGCGGTGTCGCTGCACCTGGGGCACAGGATTCTGGTCTACGGGAACAAGACTGTGGTATTCGATTGATGCCCAGCGGGGTCAGCGTATGGACAACTGAAGGCTTGCTCTCGCTTCCCGAGGGGCGGTAGGGTATCCCTCAGAGAAAGGAGCATCCTCATGCCCTGGATCAAGACCGTTCCCTACGAGCAGGCCAGCGACAGCCTAAGGCAAGAGTACGATGGTGCCCTCAAGCGGGCCGGCCGCATCTATAACATCGTCAGCTTGCAAAGCCTGCGCCCACGCGCCCTGAGGGCCTCCATCCGCCTCTACGTGGAGCTGATGCACGCTCCCTCCGGCCTGAGCCGCGTCCAGCGGGAGGCGATAGCTACAGTGGTGTCGCGCACGCTGGGCTGCCACTACTGAGCGGAAGCCCACGCAGAGGATCTGCGTACGGTCAGCGGCGATGAGCAACTCGCGCGGCAGGTCAAGGAGGACTACCACTCCGCCCCCATCGACGGGGCGAGCCGTGCCCTGCTCGATTTCGCCGTGATGGTCACCGGCGACGCCACCAAGGTCACGCCTCAGAACCTGGACGCCCTGCGCGCTCAGGGCTTCAGCGATGAGGACATCCTGGACGCGGTGGAGATCATCGGCTTCTTCAACTATTACGCACGCATGGCGGACGCCCTGGGAGTAGAGCCGGAGTCGCACTGGGCAGAGGCGTGACCAAGCAGTGCCTTAACGCTGTCTCCCCTTGGCTGGGGTGCCATGGCCAGTTGCCCTAGCTGCGAGAGCGTTCCCCCAGCGAGAATGCTTCTCCCGCCAGCGGCCCGTCGCGTGGTATATTGAGCGACAGGGAAGGACGAGCATGAGCGCCGAAGCAGAAGTCGCTAGCGACCTTGTGGTCATAGGCGGGGGTGCGGCAGGGATGACCGCTGCCTCTCGCGCTCGCCGCCTTCGGCCCGACTGGCGGATAACAGTCTTCGAGCGCGGCGATTACGTATCGTTCATCCTCTGCGGTCTTCCCTACTTTGTGAGCGACGTCATCGCCTCCCACGAGTCCCTCATCGTCTACACGCCGGAGTTCTTCGAGAAGGAACGCCGCATCGAGGTGCACACCGGGCACGAGGTCCGTCGCATCGATCATGAGCAGCGGCTGCTGGAGGTGACGGACGTGCGGACGGGGCGGGCCTTCAACTGCCGCTACGGCAAGCTGGTTGTGGCGACTGGGGCTGAGGCGGTGCGGCCGAGGCTGGAAGGGATCGACTTGGGCAATGTCTTCGTCCTGCGCACCATCGACGACGGCAGGAGGATAAAGGCCGCCCTGCAACAAGGCGGTCTCCGCCACGCTGTCGTCATCGGCGCCGGCTATGTGGGCGTGGAGATGGCCGAGGCGTTGACCGAGGCCGGGCTGGAGACGGTCCTTATCGAGGCTACGGCCAACGTTCTCCCCGGCATCGGGCCCGAGATCGGCGAGGTGGTGGAGAGAGAGCTGATTGACCACGGGGTGAGCGTACACAAGGAGGAGATGGCCCAGCGACTAAAGGGTGGCCAGCGCGTGGAGGGGGTCGTTGCTTCCAGAGGGGAATACCCTGCCGAGATCGTCATCGTCTCGGTGGGGACCCGACCGGCCGTTGCCCTCCTCCAGCAGGCTGGCATGGCCCTTGGCTCCACCGGCGCGGTGGCTACCAACGAGCACATGGAGACGAACCTGCCAGGCGTCTACGCCATCGGGGATGTAGCTGAGGCGCATCACTTGGTGACCGGGAAAGCGGTCTGGATACCCCTGGGCACGACCGCCAACAAACAGGGGCGAGTGGCAGGAGAGAACGCAGCCGGGGGCAGTGCTGTCTTCCAGGGCATCGTGGGGACAGCGGCGGTGAAAGTGTTCGGTCTGGAGGTGGCCCGCACCGGGCTGACCGAACCCCAGGCCCAAGAGGCTGGGTTCGATCCGGTCGGGGTGACGATCGAGCACTCCAACCGCGCTAGCTACTATCCCGGAGTGACCAAGCTGCGGGTGAAACTTGTAGCCGACCGCCAGGATGGCCGGCTGCTGGGAGGTCAGATCGTCGGCAGGGAGACGGCAGCCAAGAGGATAGATGTGCTGGCCGCCGCTTTGCACGCTCGGATGAACGTGGAAGCGATCACCGCGCTCGATGTGAGCTATGCCCCGCCCTTCGCCACCCCCTGGGAAGCCGTACAGATTGCCGCCCAGCAAGTCATAGGCAAACTCCAGCGACCCAAGCGCTCGTAGAGCGGCAGGCGGCCAGGCGCTGCTTCAGGGCATCGTGGGGGCAGCGGGCGGTCAAAGTGTTCGGGCCGGAGGGCTTCTGGGGTTATCTCTAGCCTTCCTGTTGCGCCTGACAACGTCTTGTCCCGCAACCAGCCGCCCGCCATGCGCTTTCAACGGTGGCAGTGTTGAGGCGTTGGTTGTCTACTGGATCTCGATCAGCTCCACGTCAAAGGTCAGCTCGGCATTGGCGGGGATGGTGCCCGGCACGCCAGTCTCGCCGTAGGCCAGCTCGGGCGGGATGATGAGGCGACGCTTGCCGCCGACCTTCATGGTCGCCAGTCCCTCGTCCCAGCCCTCGATTACGTTCCCTTCACCGATGACGAAAGAGAAGGGCTGGCCTCGGTCCACGGAGCTGTCGAACTTGGTGCCGTCAGCGAGCCAGCCGGTGTAGTGCGCCACCACTGTCTGGCTCGCTTGGGGCGAAGCGCCGCTGCCGACCTCGATGTCGATGTACTTCAGGCCGCTGGCGGTGACTGTCGGCTCACCAGCAACAGGGGGAGGCCCCTCCTCGGCCGCTGGCGTCGGCGTCTGGCCAGCCTCGCCAGCGAGCGCGGCGTCGATCGCCTGCTGGAACTCGGAGAAGGGCTTGGCGCCGTAGATCGGGACGTCGTTGACAAAGAACCCGGGCGTGCCAGTGACGCCAGCGGCGACGCCGTCCTGGTAGTCTTTCTGCACCTCGGCGGTGTGCTTGCCCGTGTCCAGGCAGTCGTCGAAGGTGGCTGTGTCAAGGCCCAGTTGGGCTGCGTAACCCTTCAGGCTGGCCACATCGAGGGCACTCTGGTTGGCGAACAATAGGTCGTGGTACTGCCAGAACTTGTCCTGGTCATCGGCGCATTCGGTGGCCTCGGCGGCCTTCTGGGCGTGCTGGTGAGAGCTTAGGGGAAAATCGCGAAGGACGAACCTGACCTCGTCCCCATAGGTGTCCACAATTTGGTCGAGCGTTTCATCACGGAAACGCTTGGAATAAGGTCATTGGTAGTCGGCGAACTCGATGATGGTGACCTCTGCATCCTTAGGCCCGATGAACGGGTCATCATCGGCGCTGACCACCGCCGCCGGCGGCGTGGGCGTCGGCTGCACCACTGCGCCGCCGTCCCCGTCCTCGTCCGCGAAGTGGAGAACGATGGCGCTCACGGCCAAACCCATGGCGAGCAGCGCCAGGACCAGCGCGGGCACCACTCCCCAAGGGATCCGTTCAGTCTCTCCCTGATCGCCCTTCCGAGCGGAACCCTTTCTCTCCTTCGCCATGTCCTGACCCCTCTTTCTGCTAAAGAACGCGGACCCGGCCGCTCAATCACCTCTGCTTCCTACATAGCCGCTCTTTGCTTTCGCCCTACGCTTTCACTTGACGCGCCGTCCTGCCTGTCTGTCCGCCTTGAGGCTTTCTACAAGCCGAATGATCATACCATAGCGATGGTTGTCAATCACACGCCTGCGGTGGTGGCAGCGCCGTAACAATTAGCCCATCTTTTGCGTCTCAAAGACGGGGAGATTCGTATGAAGCGACCGAAGTGCCAGCCAGCGCTGGCTGAGCGTGTCGTAAGTCTGGCCCTTCTGGGCAGGCTCGTTTCCCTTTGGCGATACCGCGATCGGCGGCCGACCTCGCGGACATGCTGGCGATGGGGGCGGTCGCGCTTGACCGTCCTGTACAGAGACCGCTGGGCCTTGAGCATCTACCAGAACGGGGGATCCCGTTGGAAACCTTTCTGAACCGGCTGCTGGGTATGCTCAGGCTCGATCAGAACGGCACCGGGCCTGGAATCTGCATGCCCTGTGACAAGTGTGGCAGTGTGCGCGTGCGCTCGGTGTGGCTGGCCTCTGTCGGTAATGACACGGTGGCAGTGAAGGGCTTTTGCCCTCGTTGTGGAGGAGAGGTGGAAGTGAGGCTGGAGGTATGATGGGGTGTTCCCCTGCGCAGCCCTCGCGTCCGCGCGTGCGAAGCCGTCGCAAGAAGCCGCGCGCACTCTAAGTAACGTCCTCCAAAAGGGTTGACAGCTTCTAGAAAAAGAGTATGATAATGAATTATCGTACCCTAAGCTAACATAACAGCGAAAACCCCTGGGGTGCTGTTGCATCGCCGGCCTGCAATGGCAGGTTCCCCGGAGAGGAGCTTGTCATGACCAGGAAGCAGACCGGCGTAGCCTTTGGTGTAGTAGCCTCCGCTATTCCCGCCTTCATTGCCCTCGTTGCGGTGGCAACTCTCCTGCTTGCGTCAGACGGTGGCGACCCAACACAGGCTGGCAGCGCCACCGGAGCAAACGTGCGACCGGAGGTGACCGAGGCTCTCGCACAGGAGTCCGAGGTCAGGGTCATCATCTCCCTCCGGACCGACCGACCCCCGACCGCTGTGGACTTGCCTGTCCTCAGGCAGGAGGTAGCGGCCAAGCAGGCCAGCGTCATCTCTGCCCTGGCCCCTTCCGACTTCACCATCATCCATCAGTACGACGCCGTGCCGGCCATGGCCGGTCGAATAAACGCCGCGGCCCTTGAGGTGCTGGCGAAGCACCCTGACGTTGCCTTGATCGAGATCGACGGTGTCGGCCACGGCACCCTCACTGAAAGCGTCCCCCTGATCAACGCCGACGACGTCCACACCGACCCCGTCAACCCCGCCACCGGCAACGGTGTCGTGGTCGCCGTCCTCGATACCGGCCTCGACACCGACCACCCCGACCTCTCGGACGATCTCCTGTCCGAGGAGTGCTTTCTCTCAGGCGCGAACCCGTGTCCCAACGGCCTGGCCACCTGCAGCGGCCTGGGCTGCGCCGAGGATGACCACGGCCACGGGTCCAACGTCACCGGCATCATCACCTCCATGGGCACGAACGGTATCGCCGCCACGGGTGTGGCACCCGACGCCGACATCCGCGCCTACAAGGTGCTTGACTCTGCCAACAACGGCCAGTTCTCGGACTGGCTCGCCGCCCTCAACGACATCATCTCCAACCAGCCGGATGTCGATCTGGTGAACATGAGCCTGGGCGACTCGTCGGCCTATAAGCCGGGCAACTGCGATGGCATGTCCATCGCCACCGCCATCAACATGCTGCGCGGCCGCGGCACCACCACCGTCATCGCCTCCGGCAACAACGGCTACAAGAACGGCATGAACTACCCGGCCTGCGTAGCCAACGCCGTCTCCGTGGGCATGACCTACGACCAGAACTTCCCGCCCCCAGGCTACCACTGGCCCGTCATCCCTTGCACGGACAACCCAGCCAACGTAGACATGGTGACCTGCGCCTCCAACTCCGACGCCTCCCTCGATCTGCTGGCCCCCGGCGCCGACATAACCTCGACGGGCCTCCTCGGCCTCACCTCAACCTTCGCCGGCACATCCCAGGCTACCCCTCACGTGACCGGCGTCATGGCCCTGGTCCTTGAGCTCAACCCGGCCTACACGCCGGACGAGCTCGAGTACTGCCTGGAGAGCAGCGCCTTAGTGAACCCCATCGACGCTGTCAACGGCGTCACCACGCCGCGCGTGGACGCCTATGAGTCGGCCTACAACTGCTCCACGTCCCCACCGGCCGCAGTCCAGGAGGCCATCTTCTCGGTGCTGAATCCCGACATTACTGTCGCCGCGCCCAACCCCTGCGAGGCAGCGGCCCTGCTCACCCTTCCCGGCCTGACGGGCACCGTCTGCTCGCGTGTGGCCCCCACCCCGGACTTCCTCCTTTCGCCCGCCGCCCTCGGCCTCGACACCACGGGCCAGATGACGGACGAGCTCGACGCCATCTCCCTCAGCGAGCCCTTCGTCGGCCCCCTCGCTCCAGCCTTCCACTTCTCCGTCGATTCTTCCGCCGTGGGCGTCCCCGGCTGCACAGCGCCGGACGTGGCATCCGAAAAGACAGCCGGCGCCGGTGAGGCCGACGGGGACATCTTCACCGACCTGGCCCCGCCCGCCTCACCCATCGTCGGCTGCAACGCCCTCTTCCAGGACGAGTCCGTCCAGGGCCTCAACGGCGGCGCGGGAGTGGCGGGCGGCCTTCCGGAGGACGACATGGACGCCCTCACCGAGCCGTACCCCTCAGGCGCGCCGACTCCGTGTGACCTCGACGGCGACACCGCCGTCGATTCGTCCTGCCCGCCCTTGTCTATCGGTAGCGGCTCGGCCATAGCCGGCACCCTCGACCCGAACGGCGTCGCCATCGGCCTCGCTGACCTGCTGGTGCCGCCCGGCACGCCCGCCTACACCGAGCTTCCCGCTGGCTGTGCCGCCGGCGGCAAGCCCTGCGTGGCCATCCCGGCGGCCAATCTGGGGCTGGCGGCAGGGGACGACCTGGATGCCCTGTGCTGGTTCGACAACTCCGGCACCCCGATCGTGCAAACCCCCGACGGCCTGCCCAATGATCCGCCCTGGATCGCCAATATTTACGACTCTGACGACTACTTCTTCTCCCTGGCCCCAGGCTCGCCCACGCTGGCGGCGATCGGCGCCGGCCCGGGCGCCATCCTGGCCCCGCCGCCGTTCGGCAGTGTCGCGCCTGCCCTACCCGTGGTCATCGCTCCGGCCGCCACCATCGGCCTGGCCGCCGCCGACAACCTCGACGCCCTCAAGTGCATTAACGGCGGCGGCGGCGCCCAGTTCGTGCCCCCGCCGGGACCCCCGGAGGTGCCACACTACAAGTGCTACGACATTGTTTCACCAGACCCACCGCCGACCGACACTGTGACCCTGGAGACCCAGTTCGGCACCGAGACAGGCGTATCCCTTATCAAGGCCTCGTCCCTGTGCCCGCCCGCCATCAAGTACTACGAGGATCCGGCCGGCGTGGGAGACCTGGACGAGCCGCACCTCAAGTGCTACGACATTGATTCGCTAGATGACCCCGATGTGACTGTGGACCTCACCACCCAGTTCGGCCTTGAGGAGGGCATCGACGTTGGCCCGGCCCAACAACTGTGCGTGCCCACCCTTAAGGAGGTCATCTACCCGACGCCGACGCCCCCACCACCGCCACCGGTGCCGCAGGTGCCCCACTACAAGTGCTACGAGATAGTGGGCGACGCTCCAGACCCACCGATCACTGTCGACCTCGAGACCCAGTTCGGCACGGAGTATACCGTCGAGATTCTCGAGCCCTCGCTTCTGTGCGCGCCCGCCCTCAAGACCATCGAGCCTGATGGGGTCCCTGAGGGAGACCTCACTGTTCCGCACCTCAAGTGCTACGACATACTGGGAGACGACCTGGTTCCGGACTGGGTGGTCAACCTGGAGACCCAGTTCGGCTTCGAGAACTATGTGGACGTAACCTTCCCCAAGCAACTGTGCGTGCCCGTCCTCAAGGAGATCGTTTCCCAGCCCACACCAACACCCACGCCTACGCCTACCACACCGACGCCTACGCCCACACCGACGCCCACACCCACGCCGACGCCCACCCCGACGCCCACGCCGACGCCAATCCCGGAGGCCAACTACAAGTGCTATGACATATTCTCCGCGTATCCCCCGAACAAGACTGTCAACCTGGAGACGCAGTTCGGCACGCAAACGGTGGATGTCGGCGACGCCAAGGAACTGTGCCCACCCGCCATCAAGTATGTCGACGGCGGGCCCGGCTACGGAGACCCCGATTTGGCCCATCTCAAGTGCTACTCGATTTGGGGACACGACCCGGACTACGTCGTGGACCTGACGACCCAGTTCGGCACTGAGACAGGGATCGAGGTTGGCTCAGCGGAACGACTGTGCATCCCCGCTCTCAAGGAGGTCATCGAGCCCACTCCGGTGCCCCCACCGCCGGGGCCGGTACCAGACGCGCCCCACTACGTGTGCTACTACATAGACGGCGACGCCCCATCGCCGGGCCTCAGTGTGGACCTGGCGACACAGTTCGGCCTCGAGACGGACGTGAACCTTGGCAACGCCCACTATCTGTGCGCGCCCGCCCTCAAGGACGGCGTGGGCGACCTAGATGTGCCGCACCTCAAGTGCTACGACATATTGTCGGGCAATGACCCGCCCCACGTTGTCAACCTGGAGACTCAGTTCACCAAGGAGTGGGAGGTACCGGTCGAATCTGCCGACTACCTGTGCGTGGAGGCCGAGAAGACGATCGTCTCCACGCCTACGCCCACGCCCACGCCTACGCCCACACCCACACCCACGCCTACACCAACACCCACGCCCATAGCCACACCGACGCCCACACCGACGCCCACACCGACGCCCACGCCCCCGCCCCCGGCGCCGGTCCTCTACTCCACGAGCGACCTGGGCACGGGCTCGCACGACATCACGCCGAACGTCAGCGGCGCCGGCCTGGAGTGCTCCTCGAGCGGCCTGCTCATGCCTCCCGGCTACAGCCCGTTCGGCGCCTGCGCAGCGAGGGTAGCCCCGGCGCCCGCCGGCCCCGTCCCCGACGCGATGACGTTCGGGCCCCTTGACCTGGGCATCAGCGGCCCGGGGCCGTTCTTCGATGACCTCGATGCCCTCTCCTTCATGGAGCCCGTCAACACCGGCCCGATCGACTACGACTTCTCCGTGGACGCGGCCCCGGGCAACCTCGGCAACACCGTGGGCCTGGCCTGCGGGCCTCCCCCCAACGTGAACAGCGAGGCGGCTGCTCTGGAGGCCGAGGGGGACATATTCAACACCGGCACGTCAGCTCCCAGCGGCTGCAACCTCCAGACGACCGACGATGCGGCCCTGGGGCTCATCGCCCCCAGCGCGTGGCCCGTCCTACCGCCCCTGGACGAGATGAACGCCCTCACGGACATCTCGGCGGGACCCGCACCCGGCCCCTGCACATTGGGTAACGGAAACCTGGCCGCGACCTGTCCCGGCTTCTCGTTGACGAACAACCCGAGCGGTGGTGGCGGCACCCTGGCGGGAGGCCTGATACCACCGGACGCCCACCTGGGCATGCAGGCCGAGGAGGGGTCGATACTGGTGCCTCCGGCCGCGCCGGCTATTCCGCCCGCCCTGCCCGTGAACTGCGCCCTGTACACTGGCGGCGCCGGCGTCCCCTGCATCGCCGTCAACGCCGTCCACCTCGGCCTCCCCTTCGCCGGCGGGCCCATCGGCACCAACGACGACATCGACGCCCTGTGCTGGTTCGACGGCAACGGCAACAGCCTGCCGGACATACCCAACTCGTGGATCCCCGGCATGGGCGACTACTACATCTTCTCCCTGACGCCCGGCTCGCCGTCGGTCGGCGGCGGGACCTATAGCGCCGCCGAGCTCCTCATCCCCGATCCCCTCAACCCGGGCGGGCCGCCCCTGGTGCTGCGAACGGCGGCAAGCCTGGGCCTGCTCGCCACGGACAACGTCGACGGCCTCATCTGCCGCGACGACGACAGCGACTTCGACGGTGCGCCCGATCTGCTGGACAACTGCCCGTTCACGCCGAACGCGACCCAAGCCAACGCCGACGGCGACCAGTGGGGCGACGCCTGCGACAACTGCCCGCTGACGGCCACGCCGTGGTACGTGCCTCCGGGAGACACAGACTGTGACGGGTTCACCGATATAGTCGAAGGCGTAGTGGGCACCGACCACCTAGACGCCTGCCCTGACTGGACCGGTACTCCGGGCTCGTGCCCTGGCCCAGCCTGCGACGGGGACGATGTCTGGCCGGTAGACCTCGACGTGAATAGGACGGTTAACGTCCTCGACATTCTGTTCTTTAAGGTGAAGCTGTCGCCCAACCCCTACGACGCCCGCTACGACTTCAACGGCGACACGGCCGTGAATGTCCTGGACATCCTGCTGTTCAAGCCGTTCGTGAACAAGTCCTGCACCTGACCCATAGGGCGCAAGCAGCCGCCCTGCGGCTGGTCAACGCCATCATGTGGTTTGCGCTAGCGATGGGGTGGGAGTAGCTTCCTCCCTTGCTAGCCCTCGCGGCTGCGAGCCGGATCGGTCGCGGGTGACCGGCGGTGTCCTGCCGTGGCAGGCCAGCAGAAGCCGCTTCACCTCGGCCTCCCCGTAGGCGGGCTGTCGCTCCATCCGGGAGCTCGCCAGCTTCATGTCGCTGGGGAAAATGGAGCACGGATGACGGGTGCCAACGTATTCGGCGAAGCGCTCCACATCTCGGAGGTAACTGTGGATGGTGTGAGGCCGCAGCCCCTCGACGGTCAGCGCGAGGCGGAAGCCCCGAAGTAGCGCCGAAAAACCGCCCGCTGTTTGCATCGCCTCCTCCTTTCCTGGAGGGGCGATCCAGCGGGTCGTGAATCTGTTTAGAGCGGCTGGCTCCCCGGGCAGGACTCGAACCTACAACCTAGCGGTTAACAGCCGCCCGCTCTACCATTGAGCTACCGGGGAGCGCTGTCTGATATGGACCCCTGGCTGCCGAGCCAGGATTCGAACCTGGACTAAGGGATCCAAAGTCCCTTGTGCTACCTTTACACCACTCGGCACAGAACAAGCTAGAAAACGAGGCGGGAGGCTTCCCTTCCCGCCCCAAGCCTCTTTCCTGCCTGCTGGTGCCGAAGGCCGGACTCGAACCGGCACGGGAGTTGCCTCCCAACAGTTTTTGAGACTGTCGCGTCTGCCAATTCCGCCACTTCGGCCTGGGGCGAAAGCCGGCCACTTCTCTGAACTCCCGCCGCCGCACACTCATTATAGCCAACTTTTCATCGATTGCAACACGCAGCCCGTGTTCCCCTAGTGGTGGTGAACCGCGTAGGGCCGACCCTTGGAGGCGCCCAACGTCACGAACAGCTCGTGCGCATCGGCGGCGGGGGTGAAAATGCGGTCGTCCCGCTTAATGGGCGAGTGCAGGCGCTTGCCAGCGCTGTGACCTCGTGGTATCATAGCGTCGACAAGTGAAGGTTCGCTGTTGAGCCTTTAAGTCGGTCCCGCGAGGCCGACAAGGAGAAGCAGTGACAACATACAATACTCATACTGATAGCCTGAGCTGGATGGCCAAGCCCTCTTGGTGGCAAGAGGGCTTTTGTTATTGTCTGCGATCATGGCCGAGCATGTGATCCTATCGCCTGAGGACATTCGACGGTCCTTGAGCCGCATAGCCCACGAGATCGTCGAAAACAACCCCACTCTCAAGGACCTGGTGCTGGTGGGCATGCGTACCCGCGGTGTGCCCCTGGCCGTTCGCCTGGCCCAACGCATCGCCGAGTTCGAGGGGCGGGGGGTGCCCGTAGGGGCGCTGGACATCGGCCTCTACCGCGACGATATCTCCTACCTGGACCTCAAGCCTCAACTGAAGCCCACTGAGATACCCACGGACATAGCCGGCAAGCGGGTGGTGCTGGTGGATGACGTTCTGTTCACCGGCCGTAGCATTCGCGCTGCCCTCGACGCCCTGATCGACTTCGGACGTCCCCAGTTCATACAGCTAGCGGTGCTGGTGGACCGCGGCCATCGGGAGCTGCCCATCCGCGCCGATTACGTAGGCAAGAATATTCCCACCGCGCGCCAGGAGGATGTCCAGGTGTTCCTGGAGGAGACCGACGGGCGCGATGCGGTGGTAGTTCTATCGACGGAGCCTTAGCTATGGTGGAACGAGCAACGCGAGGAAAGACAGCAGAAGAAGTGCGCCCGCCCGAGAGTATGGAGCTCCCCACTTGGGAGCGTCGTCACGTTCTCGACCTGGACGACTTCAGCCGACAGGAGATGGAGCAGGTCATAGAGACGGCGGACGCCATGAAAGAGGTGCTGGGCCGCGAGATAAGACGGGTTCCCACTTTGCGGGGGACCATCGTCGCCACGCTGTTCTACGAGACCAGCACTCGCACTCGCTCCTCCTTCGAGCTGGCAGCCAAGGCTCTGGGGGCCGATGTGGTGAGCGTGGCGGCCGCCGCCAGCAGTGTGCAGAAGGGAGAGACCCTCGTCGATAGCGCGCGCACCCTCCAGGCCATCGGGGCGAACATCCTGGTGATGCGCCATCGCCAGTCGGGGGCGCCCTATCTGGTGGCCGGCCACGTCGACATGAGCGTCGTCAACGCCGGCGACGGCTGGCATGCGCACCCCACCCAGGCCCTCCTGGACGCCTACACTATCCACCATCATCTCGGCGACCTGAGGGGCAAGAGGGTGGTCATCGTCGGCGACATTCTCCACAGCCGCGTCGCCCGCTCCAACATCTGGGGCTTGACCACCATGGGCGCTCAGGTGGTGCTCTGTGGACCGCCCACCCTCCTGCCCTGGGGCCTCCGCCCTGGCTACCGGGGCAACGAGGATCGGGCCCTGCCGCCGGTGGAAGTGGATACGGACCTCGACCGGGCCATCGAGGGGGCGGATGTGGTGATGGCCTTGCGCCTGCAACTGGAGCGCCAGCAGGCGGGGCTCCTGCCCAGCCTGCGGGAGTACATACGGCTGTATCAGGTGAACGAGGAGCGTCTGGGGCGGGCAAAGCCCAACGTGTTGGTGATGCACCCGGGCCCTATCAACGAAGGCCTCGAGATATCGCCAGAGGTGGCCCATGGCGCTCGCTCGGTCATCGAGGAGCAGGTGGCCAACGGCGTGGCCGTGAGGATGGCCCTGCTGTATCTGTTGGCGAAGGGGCGATGATGAGCCTACTTTGCGACCCCAGCGTGAAGGTCATCAACTATTTAGATTCATCTCTGAGGGTTGAAACCCTCAGCTTTCAGGAAGCTGCGGATTTCAATCCGCAGGAGTGGTTTATTTGGTTCATGACCTTGAGCCTGGGGTGGAGGATATTGCTATGAACAACTCCCTAGGCATTCGCGGTGGTCGCATCCTCGACCCCGGCCGTGGGGTTGACTTGGTGGGCGATGTGCTCATCCGCGAGGGGCGTATCGCCGCTGTCGGGCCGGACGTGGCGGCGAAGGCCGAGCGCGTCGTCGACGCTCGTGGCCTCATCGTTTGCCCCGGCCTAGTCGACATTCACTGCCACTTGCGGGAGCCCGGCTTCGAGCACAAGGAGACGATCGAGACAGGCACGCGGGCGGCCGCTCGCGGCGGCTTCACCACGGTCTGCTGCATGGCCAACACCGAGCCGCCGATAGACAGCCGCGCCAGCGTGGAGT
>CAZSHQ010000016.1:0-12830 GCA_964606995.1 uncultured Dehalococcoidia bacterium
TAGGTGTCGGCCATGTGGGCGGCTGCCTGCTCGTGGCGGGTCATGATGAAGTCGATCCCTTCTTCTCGGCCGAAGCGATGGATGGCGTCGAGGATGGTGGTTAGCTGGCCGCCGGGGATGCCAAAGACAAAGCGTACGTCCTCCTGGATAAGGCATTTGACTAGAACATCGGCTCCCAATATCTTGCTCACAGCGCTCTCCTTTCTACCTGCTACATAGTCCATAACGAAGCTGGGCTTGTCAAGCAGCGGCGATGGGGTTCTGGTGGCCTGTCATCTGGCGGTCGTGCTGCGGCGGCCCGACACGGCCTCAGGGGTTGAACGTCCAGGTGGCTCCGCTGGGGTCGGTGACGAGGACAAGGGGGCAACTGAACTGCTCCAGTTCGGTGAGTTCGCTGATATCTGGCCAGTCGGGGATGAAGCGGCTCCAGACCTGATCGACACCGAGGGTATAGATCACCCCCACCTGGCTGCTGATGTCGGCTGTGGCCGTTTCTATATCCTGGGTGGGGCCGGCATAGCAGACACTGTTCCATCCCGGCTCCAGGTTCACGGTCGTGAGGGCTGTGCTAGAGGCCTCCTGCTGCCAGGTAGCGTCGCTGCCCATGAGAATGAACAGCGAATCGTAGGGGTTGAGAGTGGCGATCGTGTTGAGGTCTGGCCTGCCCGTGAACCACTTGTCGAACTGTTGATCGGGCCTCAGACGGTACATGGCTACGACGCTGTTCCGGGCGTTGGCCAGAGCGCTCTCGATGGGCTGCTTTGGCCCCCTGTAGCAGACAGCGTTCCAGCCGTGCACCAGAGAAACGGGGAATATGTTGTCGGGTGGGGGTGGGCCTGGGAACAGCTCCGGCCCGAAGCCAGCGAAGAGGGCATCGGCATCGCCTTGATAGGCGTCGGAGGTGATGCCTGCGACCACCGCGATGGGCTCATCGGAGGTGATGACCGCGGCTCCCTCAAAGTCCTCTGGCAACAGTGGGTCAGTATGTTGGTCGAAGGTCTTGGAGCCTGTCACGCTGTCGCTGAAGCTCAGGGAGCCGCCGTCGAGCTCGTCGCTGTGGTAGGTGATTTCGATGTTGGCGGTACCGCCGCTGGCCACCTGAACCCGGAACCAGGAGTTCCAGCCAGCGGCATCGCCGAGCGGCCCCTTCCAGCCGGAATTCTTGTAGAGCACCGGTAGCCAAACGCTGGTGGAGGCCATCGATTGGGGGATGCCCACGAAGGCCTTGAAAGAGGCCTTGTCTGGGAAAGCCGAGGCCGTCGTCTGGACGACCGCCAGCGGCTGCTCACCAGTGATGACGGCCGAGCCCGCAAAGCCGTCGGGTAGCTCGGGTTCCAGGCCTTGGTCGATGACGGCGCTGGCCTGCATGGCAAAGGTCTTGCGGAGGGAGCCGTCGGGCTCGGGAAGGCGCTCATCGCAGCAATAGGTCACGGTCACCTCGGTCGTCTGGGTGGGGTCAGCGGTGCTGATGGCAAACCTGGTGTTCCAGCTGGTGG
Source organism: uncultured Dehalococcoidia bacterium (assembly GCA_964606995.1). Classification (GTDB taxonomy): domain Bacteria; phylum Chloroflexota; class Dehalococcoidia; order SM23-28-2; family SM23-28-2; genus SM23-28-2. Next base: position 1,497 of record CAZSHQ010000016.1, read on the forward strand.
CCTCGCCGAAGTTCTTGAACACCAGAGGCACTAGGACAGCGGTGGACAGGTCGCCGGTCCCGGAAGCATTCCACCCCAGGCCTTTGTAGGCAGCGAAGCTGGGCCGCTGGCTGTTGAAGATGTCAGCGCCGGCGGCCAACAACGCGGGGGGCTCCTCTTCGTCGTTGGCCACTGTCTCCACGATGAGGGAGCCCTCGAACTGTTCGGGCAGTTCCTCAGTCATGTTGGCCTGGTTGCGTAGGATGGCGCCTCCTGCTGGCAGGGGCAGCCCGCCGTCGGGGCACTGGGGGTCCGCCAGAGCATCGACCAGCGGCTCGCTGAAGACCACCGTCCCGTCGTGGCTGCGATAGGTCATCTGCACGCAGACGCTGGTGGCTGTGCTCACGTTCTGAAGGGCGAAGCGCGTGTTCCAGGCACCGTTGGGGCCGAAGCGACTGTAGATGAGCGGCAGGTAGATACGGTTGAAGCCGGCCGAGAGGCCGTCGTCGCCGCCCAGGGAGAGCACGTCTCCCTCTTCGATGTACTTGAGGATGACGGTCTTTATGGGCTGATCAGCTGTGACCACGGCAGAGCCAGCGAAGCCGTGGGGCAGGTCGGGCTGCTCGGCCTGATCGAAGACCGCCGAGGCGCCGGGAGCGAGCTCCTCCACCCTGTCCTGAGCGATGCGCACGCCGTCGGGGTCGTAGTAGTCGACAGTGACCGAAGCAGGGAACAGGCCGCCGTTCTGCACCCAGAAGGAAGTGTTCTCCACCCCCAGGGTGTAGGGCTGGCCAACGACGGCGGCGGCAATGGAGGGGTCAGCGGGCTCGGCCTCAAGGCCGCGAGGGAGGTTGAGGCTGACTAGAATCGCCAGCAGCGACAGGGAAGCACCGAAGCCTATCGCTACCCAGAGTCGTTTCCTCATGGTCTGTTACGTCTTCTTCGCCCCGCGCCTGAACTCGATGCCTTATCGTAGCCCGACCACGTTGGCAAGTCAATCTGGGCGAAGGGCCAGCAACAGGGCAATTGCCTGGAGGGTCGGGCGGAATTCGAACCCAAGACTCCTGGATTAAGAGCTAGGTTTGGGGTCATCCGAGAGTGGCCCGGAGAGGCCCTTTTCGTGTCCCTCCAGCCGCTGGAGGAAGAGGCAGGGGTGCTCCGAGTGGCCGGCAAGCCTGCGGAGCACCCCCGTGGACGGAAGGAACCTCGATCTATGGCAATGGCGGCGATTTTCACATGGGCGGTGAGCGCTCCGTTAGAGCCAGCATGTCCCTAAGCACATGAAGGTTGAATATTCGTTTCATCTCCCCCGTTCCTTGTCCGGTTGATCGGACCGTTGCTTCGACAGTCCGTCCACTATCGCTGCCTGCTGTTGATCACTGCTGGCAGCTACACCGGCGATAAGCGTGGGTCGTGCACCCTGTTCATTCCTTCAGAAGGGAGGAACGTGAGGATAGCCGAGGGTGGTGTGGAGGAAAAGGGGGGTCATCGCTTCTGAGGCCGACGTCCCTTTTCTGTCACCAATTGCGTCAGTAGAAGACTATCACCTCCTCCCTGCTCCACTGTGCAGGCCCCCGCCAGTGAGGGCGCGGGAACGTGCTGGGCGGGTCACCCGACACAGCAGTTCCTTGTCGGAAGTGCCCCGTGAAGGAGCCAGCAGGGAGGATGGAGACCACTGCCGTGAAGCCGAACGCCGCAATGGGCCTCCGACCATGCCTCTCCGGGCGAGGCGTCCTGGCCAGCTTGCGGCGTTCGCAGATGCGACGTCGAACACTATGTCCCAACCTCCTTCGGCAGCCCGGCAGCCATAGCCTCTCGGCCTTAGGCCCGTAGCTTTGCGCCCCGGCCTTTCGGACGGTTCGCCTTTGTCGAGAGTGTGGGCACTCCGGTTGGCGTTACCTGGTTAACATAACCAGGCTTCCATATGTTAGACATCACCACGGGCGAACTGTTACAGGGGCTTGGGATGGAGATCGGCGCTATTGTCGGGGGGACCCGGGCCTAATTATTTCTTTTCCCATATGAACTCGCAGATGGGGTCGCCCTTGGGGATCGCCTTGGTGAGGACCCACCTGTATTGTGGATTGATAGCCTCGGCGATGCCGTCGCATATGGGCTGGAAGGCGTAGCAAACATCAACAGGGAGGTTCTGGAACGGGCAGCCGGTAACCTGCTTCACCACTCTGTGCGGACTGGCGTCGGTGGGCTTGCCCACAACCCTCAGCACTTGCTCCTCCATGAGGTGTGTGATGGCGGAGAGGGCCAGGGCATCTTTGCCCGTGATACCCAGCTCGGGTGCTAAGGAGGCGATTTCTCTTCCTAGCTGCTTCAAGGAGGGGTAGATGATTTTCTGGGTCTCCTCTGAGCCAAACCTGTCGACCATGGCTTGCATCAGCGTTGCGGCGGCTCGACCCAAAAGAACCACCGCCTGCTGGTGGGCCACCTCTGGAGCGAGGCGCGGGACCTGCACTTCGGCCATTGCCTTTCACATCCTTTCCCTACTCTTCTGAGGCACCATTATACCGCAGGTCTATTCATAGCCAGCCTCGGGCGAAAGGGGGATGGTGCTTGGCATGAAAGTCCCGCTGCCGCGGGCGATCTCGCGGCCATCCGAATCGACTACCTCAGCCTCCGCTATGAAGAAACGGCGAAAACGGTGGACCACCCGACCGATGGCCTTCATTTCCCCCTCCGAAATGGGCCGAGTCAGGTACAGGTTGAAGGAGACGGTTAGCATGAAGCTGTCGTCAACCAGGGAGTTGGCCGCGAAAAAGGCGGCATCGTCGAGGGCCTTGAAATACACCAACCCATGGACAGCCCCAGCTGCGTGAAAGAAATCGGGGCGCACAGGGATGGTCACCTCTGCACGGCCCTCGCTCACTCGCATCGTCGGGGCGTAGTACTTGTTCACCGGTGCGGAGGCATACATCCGCTCTAGCTTTCGGTAGTGGTCCTCTTTGGTCAATTCCTACCTCCTCCTACTACAGCCGACCAGTGCGGCCAGCAGCGCGTAGTAGCCAGGCGAATTTGGGGCATCCGTAAGGACGACGCAACGCCTGAGCTAGTGGTTGCGCTGTGGGGGCTTCTGTGTGGGGGCGAAGCCGTGCCGCATCGTGTTCTCGGTTACGGTGCGGGGCTCCATGAACTGCCTGAGGTAGTCGGGCCCGCCGGCCTTGGAGCCGATACCGGACATGCCGAAACCGCCGAACGGCTGGCGGGCGACCATGGCGCCCGTGCAGCCGCGGTTGATGTACAGGTTGCCGACGCGAAAGCGCTCGCGGGCCAGCTCGATGTGGGAGCCGCTGCGGCTGTAGAAGGAGCCGGTGAGGGCATATGGGGTGTCGACGGCGATGTCGATGGCTTCCTGCACCGTCGAGGCGCGCAGGATCGCCAGCACGGGACCGAAGATCTCCTCCTGGGCGATGACGGCCTGCCGGCTCACGTCGCCGAAGATGACCGGGGCCACGTAGAAGCCTTCGTCCTGGGGGGCCGTGCCCTGGAATAGGATGGACGCCTCGCCGCGGCCGATCTCAATATAGCGTTCGATTCCAGCCTTGGCCTCGGCGGTGATGACCGGCGGCACAAAGGTGGCGGGGTCTTCGGCCGGGCCGACACGCAGGCTGCGCGTGGCCTCGACAACCCTTGAGACGAGGCGATCGTAAATGGCGTCCAGGGCGATGACGCGGCTGCAGGCACTGCACTTCTGGCCGGCGTAGCTGAAGGCGCTCTTCAGGATGCCAAGCACGGCCTGGTCGAGGTCGGCGTCGTCGTCGACGATGATGGCGTTCTTGCCGCCCATCTCGGCGATGACCTTCTTGACCCCTCTCTGGCCCTGCCGCGTCTGTCCGGACTTCTCCACGATCCACAGTCCGACCTCGCGGCTGCCGGTGAAGGCGATCAGGTCTACGTCAGGATGCTCCACGAGTGTGGCGCCCACGGCGCTGCCGGGCCCCGACAAGAACTGGACCACCCCAGGCGGTGCTCCCGCGCGGCAGAGGATGTCGACAAGGCGGGCGGAAATCAGCGGCGCTGGCCGCGCTGGCTTGAGGATGACCGTGTTCCCGGCCACGAGCGCCGCCGTCGTCATCCCGCAGGGGATGGCCAGCGGGAAATTCCAGGGGGAGATGATCGCCGCCACGCCGCGGGGCTGATAGCGATAGTCGTTGTACTCTCCCGGCAGGGAGAGCAGCTCCCGGGGGCTGGCCAGAGCGAGCGCCTCGCGCGCGTAGTACTCCAGGTGATCGATGGCCTCGTCAAGGTCGCCGTCGGCCTCCCGCCAGGGCTTGGCTTCTTCCAGGATCTCGATGGCGACCAGGTCATGGCGCTCGCGCCGCATGATGGCCGCGGCGTCGAACAAGACCTGTGCCCGCTCCCTTGCCGGTCGGTCTCGCCAAGCTGGGAAGGCTTGTCTGGCAGCTTCAATCGCTTGGCGTGCGAGATCGATGTCTGCCTGTCCTACATCGCAGATGACCTCGTCCGGGCGGGCCGGATTCACGCTCGGCTGCCGATCCGCTGTTTCGACGTACTCGCCGGCCACGAGCGGGCCGCAGGTCTCGGGAAGGCGTGCCCTGAGCTGTTCGATGGCAGCGGCAAGGTCCTGGCGCCCGCGCGCCGTATGGAAGGGCGTGTCGGGCACGTTGCGGAAGGGGCCGGGGATGTCGGACGGCCGGACGCGAGGGATGGTCGCTGAGGGTGGTCCCGCGGGCAGCGTCACGCCAGGCGGGGCTAGCAACTCGGAGATGGGGGCTCTCTCCTCGAACATCTCGAAGAGCCAGGACTGGCTGGAGGCATTCTCGAGCAGGCGTCGCACGAGGTAGCCCATGCCGGGGATGAGCTCGCCCACCGGGGTGTAGATGCGCAGGCGCTCGTAGGAGGCGATGGCCGCCTGTAGGGCCTCCGCCATGCCGTATAGAAGCTGGAACTCGAGGGCGCGAGGCGGCAACCCCCGCTCGCGCGCGGACACGATCGCGTGGGCGACGGAGCGTGCGTTATGGGTGCCGAACGCCGGGAGCAGGTGAGGATACGCGTCGAGCAGAACCTCTGTGCAGCGCTCGAAGTTCGCGTCCGTCTCCGCCTTGCTCTCGAACACCGGGATGGGCCAGCCGTGCTGCGCGTTGACGATCCGCTCCTCATCCCAATAGGCCCCCTTGACCAGTCGGATCGTCAGTGGAGTGCCGCGGTCTTCTGCGAATTGCGCCAGGCCGCGCAGATCGTCGACGGTCTCATACAGGTAGGTCTGCAACGCCACCCCGACATGCGGATAGGTGGCGAACTCCGGCTCCGCCAGCAGCTCGCGGAGGATGCGGAGTGTCAGGTCCCTGTGCTCGTACTGCTCCATGTCCACATTGAGGAAGGCCCCGGCCTCGACGGCGCGGCGCATGATGGGGTGCATGCGTTCACGAACGCGCGCACTAGTGTCGTCCGGGGCGGTCGAGCTGAACTGGGAGTAGAGAGACGTCAGCTTGATGGAGACGTTGAGGCGGGGGACAGTACCCCACGGTGCCTCGTCGAGCGCGGGGTCGGCGGGCCAGCCCCGCACAACCCGATCGAGGGTATCGAAAAGCTCGAGATAGCGGGCCTGGTATTCGTCCGCCTCGGCCTCGCTCACCGTGGCCTCTCCCAGCAGGTCCAGGGAAAAGCCGAGGCCGTCGCGGTGCAATTTCTCCAGGACGGGTACGGCTTCCCGCGCCGTGCGACCCGCTATGAAGCGCTGGCCCACCTCGAGGACGCTGCGCTGTACTAGATGGGCGAGGACCGGCTGGGCCAGCGAGCTTGAGGCGAGGGCAGTGCTGAGGCGGCGTGGCAACAGGCTGAGCTCCTCGCCGCCGAAGTAGTCGCGGAAGTGGCTGACTAGCGCCTCCTCGTCCTGGAGCATAGGAAATACGTCGACGAAGCGCAGGACCTGCGTCTTGACGGCTTCGTCGGACACCGCACGGCGGAGGAGTTGCTCGTACCACCACTCGCCCTCCCAGAGGTGGGGGCGATGGCGGTCCATCACTTCGATCAGGTCGCGTCCCAGATTGTAGATCTCTCGCTCGGTCTCGCGGCTGGTCATCGCTCTACCTCACCAAGACATCGGCGTAGGGTGTGGCCTCCCTCCATTTGGGCCGATTATACACTGGCTTCCGATAAGGCGCGATTCTGCCAGTAAGACGCTCGCCACAGGCCACGTGTTTCGCCGCCAGGCCCTGACGCTATCAGGATGCTTCCTTCCTCTTGCCCTGGTTGCGGGAGCAGCACAGCGTGTGATATAGGGGCTACATGCAACAAAGCATCTTGGTGGCCTACTTCGGCCCAGGCTTCTCGGCCCCGCTGAGCAACGATGCTGCTTCAGCATAAGTGGCTCGTCCTGGGGGCGGCGGTCTTCGGCCTATTCATGGCCATCCTCGACGCTTCCATCGTCAACATCGCCATCCCCACTATCCAGCGCGATCTTGACACCGACATCGAGACCGTCACCTGGGTGCTGAACGCCTACAACCTGGTGTTCGCGGTGCTGCTGATCCCGGCTGGCCGCTTGGCAGACAGGTTCGGTCGGAAGAGGCTCTTCCTCATCGGCATCACCATCTTCTCGCTTTGCTCACTTGGTGCGGGCACGTCGGGGCAGATCGAGATGCTGATCGCCTGGCGTGGCGCCCAGGCTGTTGGTGCAGCGATCATGGTGCCGGTGAGTCTGGCCATCGTCACTCTAGCCTTTCCTGCTCACCAGCGCGGTCTGGCGCTGGGCATATGGGGCGCCATGTCGGGGGTGGCGGGAGGCGTGGGCCCCACGCTCGGCGGGGTCCTCACCGAATACGTGGGCTGGGAATGGATCTTCCTTATCAACGTTCCGGTGGGGCTGGTGGGAGTACTGGCGGGCTTCGCCATCATCCGGGAGTCGAAGGACCCCGAGGCGATGCCGGGCATGGACCCAGCGGGGACGGCCATGCTGTCCGTGTCGTTGTTCTCACTCACGCTTGGGCTCATCCGCGGTCAGGAGGTCGGATGGTCTTCGCCCTTTATCACTGGTCTGCTTGCTACATCGGCAGTGGCTGGGGTGCTCTTCGTTCTGGTGGAGAGTATCGTCAGTCATCCAATAGTTGACCTGCGTATGCTACGTGACAGGACATTCTCCACCGCCAGCGTGATGATCCTGTTGTTTGGGCTCGGCTTCTTCGGTGCGTTGTTCTTCGCTATCCAGTACCTCCAGGTCGTAGAGGGCTACTCGACGCTGAAGGCGGCGTTCGCGGTTACGCCGTTTTCGGCATCGATCATGCTTACGGGGCCGTTGGCGGGGCGTCTAACGGACCGCTTCGGGCCACGCCCTCTGGTGGTAGCGGGGGTGCTCTGCTTCGGCGGCGCCCTGTTCTTCGCTTCGCGTCTGGAGGGCGGAGTGCCATATCCGCAGATAGCGTGGCGGTTCGTAATGGCTGGCGTTGGAGCGGGCCTGACCTTCGCCCCCGTGACCAGCGCTGTGATGAGTTCGGTGGCAGGCGGAAGGGTGGGGGTGGGCGCGGGAGTGTTCAATGCTGCCCGCCAGGTAGGGTTCACCCTGGGGCTGGCCATTCTGGTAGCCGTCTTCGTGGGGGCTCTACCCCCGCGGATGGCCGAGGCCCAGGAGGAGGCGGCGACCCTGGTCGAGCAATCGGAGCTGCCAGCGCCCGTCAAGGAGGGCATCATCGAAGGGATGCGCAGCGCCCCGCCGGAGGAGATGGAGCAGGCGGTGCGGTCGGGCACAAAGCCGACCTTCGACCTTTACGAACAGGTGAAGCAAACTGTCGGGGCGGAACTGGCCGATCCTCTGCGGCCAACCCTTGACGAGCTTTCGGAGGAGCTGCAAGCCGTGTTTGCAGAGCGGACTGCCAGCGCGTACGACCGTTCGTTCCTAGTGGGAGCGATCTTCGTGTGGGTGGGCGTGGTGCCCGCGCTCCTGCTGGGGCGAGGGCCGGGGGGAGGGCCCCGCGCAGCGCCCGGGAGGACTCGGGCGGCTATGGGCTAGCGATGGCTTCTCATGCCGAGGGCGGTTGCGGAGCGTGCGGCGGAGACTTGACCCGCTACCCTGGGAGGTGCTCTAATTTGTGGCATAATATTGGCTGGAACCTGGACAACCAGAACGTGCCTGGCGAGAAGATGTTCGCTGCCCTCAAGCCTCACCTGAAGGAGGAAACGGGATGATCAAGTTGAGTGGCTACGTTGCCGTAGGCAACATGCCTGATATCACAAGCCTGGCCGATCTCCGCGAGCTCCTCAAGTGGTTGGACGAGACCTGGGACGAGGCCAAGCGGGACGCCGAAGCCTGGGGCCTCGAAGGCGGGGATGCTCGGGTGGTCAAGCTAGGGATCACCATCGAGGAGGAAGAGGATTAGGCTGCCCCCCTTTAGGGCCATACTCGCTCACGGCTGGTCATAGGGGCAGCGCCACGCGGCGGCAGCAATAGTGATACAGCGCTCTCTACGGCTGGCAAGCTGAATCAAGAGCGGGGAGGCCGCGATGCGCGCCTTGTTTCTTCTTCTTCGCTTTGTGGTTGTCGCCTGGGCGGCGGTGTCCGCCCTGTGGTTGTACTCGCTCACACAGCGGTACAAGAGCAGCCGCGCCTGCCCATACGCTTGGCGCTGGATGCTCGATAACCTGCCCCGTCGAGTGGTGCAGCCGCTTCGCTCGACGGTTGACAGCTTTCACATAGATACGGTCTATACTGTCCTGGAGCTGGGTCCGGGCTCCGGCTATTTCAGCGTCGAGGTTGCTCGCAGGCTTGGCCCTGAGGGACGGCTGGTCTGTGTGGACATCCAGTCCAGGATGATAGGTGCGCTTCGCCGCCGTCTCCTGCGAGAAGGGGTTGCGAACGCCCAGCCGATGGTAGGGGACGCGCTAGGCTTGCCTCTGGCTGATTGCTCGGTTGATTGTGCCTTCCTGGTTACCGTCTTGGGAGAGGTTCCTGACCGGCCGAAGGCGCTGGCCGAACTGCGCCGTGTCCTCAAGCCTGGCGGCATTCTTTCCATCAGCGAGACCCTGCCGGACCCCGACTATCAGTTCCCGGACGTCGTGCGCGACCTCTGCCGGGCCAGCGGGTTCACGTTGCTGGAGCACCGTGGGCGCTTTCTCGGCTTCACGATGAACTTCGCGGCGAGCGAAGGCGCTCCCACTCCCTGACCCCCACGGGCCGCGACACTTGATCGTTTCTGTGCTAGATTAGCAGCCTGGGAGGGGCAGTGAGGAACGTCTCCCCCTGTCTTGAGTGGGCAACAGGAGGTGGGAAGTTGAGCACGCAAGTGGACTATGAGGCCAGGCTGAAGAAGATCCAGGCCAAGATGGATGAGCAGGACATTGACGTGCTGATCGCCACAAGGCTAAGCACCGTGGGGTACGTCTTCGGCGCTTTCGTTCCTTGGCGGGGCATCGCGGTCATTGCGCGCGAGGATGAGCCGCAGCTATACGTGGTGGGGCTCGATAGCGAACGCGTGAAGGACGACGGCTTCTTCAAGAATGTGACCGGTGTGGCTCCCCTGCCAGGGATGGCTATGTGGGACCAGATTCTTTCACGTCTTAGAGGCAAGGGGCTGGAGAAAGGGCGAATAGGGGTCGAGCTGGGCCACTCACCTATCAGGATAGAGACCTTCCTGCTGGCCAGCGAGTACGAGATCCTGAGGGATGCCTTCCCTCAGGCCACTTTCGAGAACGCCACCCACTTCCTGAATGAGATATTCATCATCAAGGAAGAGGCTGAGATCGAATCCTTCAGGCGGGCCGCCGAAATCTGTGACCTGGGGCTGGGAGCAGTCCTCAAGGAGCTGCGGGTTGGCATGACGGAGACGGAGGTGGCGGGCATCGCCGAATACGCCATGAGGAAGGCGGGCAGCGAACTGAACTGGACGTTCACCGGCGGCCAGGAGATAGGCTCGGGCCATAGAGCCGCCTATTACTGGGGAGGGTGCACCCCGCCTACCAGGAAACGGATCGAGCGCGGCGATAACGTGGTCCTAGACGTGCACGCCATGTACAACCTCTACCTGGGAGACCTAGCCCGCAACGCCATCATGGGCGAGCCTACGCCCGAGCAGCGGGAGCTATCGGACGTCTTTGTTGCTGCCTGCAATCTGCTGCTCGAGAGCCTGAAGCCGGGGGCAACATATGGCGAGGTGGCGGACAAGATGGACGCCTTTATGGATAGAACAGGGTACAGGCAGTATGCTCTGCCAGGCTACGGTCACGGGATAGGCATACTGGGCAACGAGTGGTACCCCGTGGTGATGAATTCCAGCGTGCCCTACGAATCGAAGGGAGACCTGGTGCTTCAACCGAACATGATTGAGATCCCGGCCGTAGTGCTGAACAAGCCGGGGGTGGGCGGAATGAGGATGGAGATGGCGGTGCTCATAACCAAGGACGGAAACGAGCCGTTGAACAAGGTGCCCTTCGAGCCGGCAATCATCGAGCGGTAGCCGTTAGCGTAGGCGGGAAGGGGGCGAGTCATGCGATTCATCGTGCTGGGTGGGGCAGGCGACATGGGGAACCAGGCAGTGCGCACCCTGGCGAATCATCCAGGTGTGAGCGAGGTGATGGTGGCCGAGCTCAACCTGGCGGCGGCCCAGGAGTTGGCCGGGGAGCTAGGCGACCCAGTGCGGGCCTGCCGAGTGGATGCTACTGACCACCAGGCGCTGGTGGAGACCATTCGCGGTTATGATGTGGCCCTCGGTTTTGTTGGCCCCTTTGTCTATTTTGAGGGGCCGCTGGCCCGCGCCGCCATCGAGGCTGGCGTGCATTACGTCAGCATCGCCGACGACTACGAGGCGGCACGGGAGGCCCTGGCGCTGGACGAAGCGGCCAAGAAAGCGGGGGTGGCGGTGCTGACCGGCCTGGGCAACTGTCCTGGTCTAACTAACCTGGTGGCGAAGAAGGGGGCGTTGGCCATGAGCCAGCCTCGCCGCATCCACATCGCCTGGTTCGGCGGGGCTGACGATGCCGGCGGCTATGCCAACTATCGCCACGCAGTGCACATCTTCTGCGGGAAGGTGCCCTCCTTCAGGGGCGGGCGAGAGGTGCTGGTTCGCTCTGGCAGTGGGAAGGAGACAGTGCAGTTTCCGCCGCCCTGTGGTCGCCTGCCGGTCTACCACACTGGTCACGCCGAGCCGGTGACCATCCCCAGGAACATCGCGGGGCTGGAGACGGTAACCCTCAAGGGGGGCATTTGGCCAGCCTGGCTCGCGCGGGCGGGCATCGCCCTGGAGCGCGTGGGCCTGATACGCGGTGACCGAAGCCAGAAATTGTGGGCCGACTTCTTCCATGGCGTCCTGCCGCGGCTTCCGGCGGGGAAGTGCACGGTATCCGGCTTTCGGGTGGACGTATACGGAGAGCAGGACGGCGGCCAGGCGCACCGCT
>CAZSHQ010000017.1:0-11613 GCA_964606995.1 uncultured Dehalococcoidia bacterium
AGATGGAGCGGCTCCGCTCCCGCATCGCCGAGGATGAGAGCGCCCTGCGGGAGGTAGCCGAAACCCTCGCCACCCTTCAGGACGAGCGCATGCAAACCCAGGATTCCATCGCCGAGGACCGCCGCCTCCTGGCCCAACTGCGAGGCGAGATGCGCTGGCTTATCACCAGCCAACGAAGGTCGGCCAAGCAGACGGCATCTCTCACCCTGCAAGACCAGCGCTTGCAAGAGGAGAGAGAGCAACTGCTGGCCCAAGCCGCCGAGGCTCAGGAGGTGACCCAGTATCTGCGTTCGGCGGCTAGCCTGTTCGGCGAGCGCCGACAAACCCTGTTGCAAAGGGTCACTGAATGCAGCACCAAGGTGGCCTCCCTGGACGGAGAGCTGCGCTCCCTGAACCTGCTGCAAGAGACGCGCCAGGCCACCCTCACCAAGCTGGACGGCGAGATGACCACCAAGCAGGCCGAACTGCGCGGCATCGAACTGGAAAGCACCTCCCTCACCGGAAACGTCGAGGCCGACTGGCGAGAGGTGGAGACGCTCACGCGTGAACTCAAGATCTACAGCGAAGAGGTAGAGCCCGCCCACCGGACCATCGCCTCTCTGGAGAGCCAGGAGCGAGACAGCCAGGCCAAGGAGACCGCCGCCCGCAGCCGTCTGCTGGCAGCGGAACGCCAGCGCCTGGAAGCAGAGGCGGAGCTGCGTCATCGCCTGGACGATCTCGATAGCCTGCGCGAGCGCATCGAGGCCGACGACTTAACGCTAACCGATGGGGGCGAGGTGGCACCAGCGCCCATGACCGCGCCTGAATCGCCTGCCTGGCTGCCTACCGGTGACCGCGATGGCGATGTCAGCGGCCAAACCAGCCGCCTGCCGCCGGTGGCCGGTGGGGCAATCATCGACCCCCAGCCGATGCAGGAGCGCATCCAGCGCCTGCGCGCCCAACTCCGATCCGTGGGCCCGGTCAACCCCCAGGCCGAAGCCGAGCACAGCGAGCTGAAGGAGCGCCACACCTTCCTTACCTCCCAGCTCGCCGACCTGGCCGCAGGCGAACGTTCCCTCCTTGAAGCCATCGACGAGCTGGACGAGGTCATTTGCCAACGCTTCAAGGACACTTTCCACCAGGTGGCCCAGCGGTTCAGCCACTACTTCACCACCTTCTTCGGCGGCGGCCGGGCCAAGCTCGTTCTCACTGCGCCGGAAGATTATCGTACCTCCGGCGTGGACATCGTCGCTCAGCCGCCCGGCAAGCGCCTGCAAAGCCTGAGTGTGCTCTCGGGTGGCGAGAAGGCCCTCACGGCGGTGTCTCTCCTGTTCGCCCTCCTCCAGACCAACCCCTCGCCCTTCTGCGTCCTAGACGAGGTAGACGCCATGCTGGACGAGGCCAATGTAGGCCGCTTCGTCGCCGCCCTTCGAGAGCTAGCCCAACACAGCCAGTTCATCGTCATCACCCACAACCGCCGCACCATCGAGACGGCCGACAACATATACGGCGTCTCCATGGGTGACGACAGCATCTCCCGCGTCCTCTCCCTGCACCTGAGCGACGTCCCCTCCAACTAGCGCCCTCATTTCTCAGTCGGATGGCGATCCTTGCTTGATCGACCCCCAGGTCGATACTATGATCCAGCAAGACATCCGCCTGGCTCTAGGAGGTAGCATCTGTTCAAGCACTTCGGACGCTCCCCACAGGTTGAGGAAAAGACCACCGCCGCCCTCGACCGCACCCGACGTACCTGGTTCCGCCGCGTAGCCAGACTCTTCGAGCGTTCCCGCATCGACGATGAGCTCTGGCAGGAGCTAGAGGAGCTCCTCATCGCTGCCGACGTCGGTGTGGTCACCACCGGCAGCCTCATCGAACGCCTTCAGGCTCGGGCGAAGGACGAAGGGATGAAGCAGCCCGAGCAGGTTCGCCAGGGTCTCGAGCAAGAGATGGCGACCATCCTGGCCGTGGAGGAGGCTGGCGGCCAGCTCTGGGACAAAGACGCGGGAACTCTTGTCGCCAAGCCAGCCGTCATCCTAGTGGTAGGGGTGAACGGCAGCGGCAAGACCACCAGCATTGCCAAGCTGGCCTGGAACCTGAAGAGCGACGGCAAGCGGGTGATCCTGGCTGCCGCCGACACCTTCCGCGCCGCTGCCATCGATCAGCTATGCCAGTGGGGAGAGCGAGTGCAGGCGGAGGTGGTGGCTCACCAGCAAGGGGCCGACCCCGGCGCCGTGGTCTTCGACGCCCTTACCGCCGCCCAACGCCGGGGCGCCGACGCAGTGATCATCGATACGGCCGGTCGCCTTCACACCAAGGTCAACCTGATGGAGGAGCTGCGCAAGGTCCAGCGGGTGATCCAGCGCAAGGAGCCCTCAGGCCCCCATGAAGTTCTGCTGGTTCTGGACGCCACCACCGGCCAGAATGCTCTCCTCCAGGCCAGGTACTTCACCGAGGCGGTGCAAGTGACGGGCCTTTTCTTGGCCAAGCTGGACGGGACGGGCAAGGGCGGCATCGTCTTCGCCATCTGCGACCAGCTAGGCATCCCGGTGCGATTCGTGGGCTCCGGCGAGCAGCCAGAAGACCTGGCCCCCTTTGTGGCCGAGGAGTTCGTGGAGGCCCTTTTCGCCTAGCGCGAAGTTAGCGATGCCATGCTAGAAACGCTGACCTGGTGGGCGACAGCAGAGTTAGTGGGGGCGATAGCCTTTCCCATAGCCTTCGTTTTCTTCCATCGTCTGCCCGACCGTGGCTACGCCTTCACCAAGGTCATAGGCCTGCTACTGCTGAGCTATTGCCTCTGGATTGGCGCCACCCTGGGCATCTTCCCCAACGCCCGCGGCTCCATCATCCTCATCATGGCCCTCCTGGCTGGCCTATCGGTCATCCTGGCCGGGCGCTATCGTCAGGAGCTGAGCGCCTTCCTCCGCGATGGCTGGCCCTATCTACTGGTGGTAGAGGGCCTTTTCTTTTCCGTCTTCGTCGTGGCCGTCTTCTTGCGCTCCTTCGCTCCCGAGATCCAATTTGGCGAGAAGTCATTCGAGCTGGCCTTCGTTAACGCCATCAATCGCAGTGAGCTCTTCCCGCCTGATGACCCGTGGCTCTCCGGCCATTCCATCAGCTACTACTACTTTGGCTATCTCATGGCCTCCACCCTGACTAAGCTGACTGGCCTGGGGACCAACCTCACCTTCTACCTCAGCCTGTCGTTGGTGGCGGCGCTGGCGGCTACCACCATCTTCGGGCTCGTCTACAACCTGCTAGCCTCCGCTCGACTGACCACCGAAAAGGCTCTGGCAGCAGCCCCTAGGCTGATGCCGCCAGCAGTCATCTTCGGCCTGGCGGCGGCCGGACTGCTTCTTCTGCTGTCCAACCTAGAGGGCGTGTTCGAGATGCTGGCTGCCCACGGCATCGGCTCGTCCACCTTTTACGATTGGGTAGGGGTCTACGACCTGAACGGCCCCGAGTCCACCGACAAGTGGTATCCTACTAAGTTCTTCTGGTGGTGGCGAGCTACCCGCATAGGCTCCAACTGGGACATCCAGGAGTTCCCCTTTTTCAGCTTTCAGTTTGGTGATCTCCACCCCCATGTTCTCGCCCTCCCCTTCACCATCACCGCTGTGGCCATCGCCTTCCAGCTATTCCGCTCCGGCGACGCTCTGGACAGCCGTTGGATCATCTGTCATCCCTGGCGGCTCCTAGTCACGGCCCTCGCCATTGGCGCCCTGGGCTTCATGAACCTGTGGGACCTGCCCACCTTTTTCTTCCTGGTGGCGGCAGTCGCTCTCGTGGCCAACTGGCGAAGGGAGGGCAGCCTCAATCTTCGAGCCGTGTGGGCTACAGCCTCCTTCGCCGCAACTCTGGGTATCGCGGCCGTGCTCCTCTACCTCCCCTTCTACCTTGCCTTCGACAGCAGCGCTGAGGGACCTGCACTAGTGGAGGCGGCCACCCGGCCGGACCATGCGCCCATCAATTCCACCGTCACCCGTCCCGGTCAATTCCTCATGGTCTGGCTGCCCCTCCTTTGGCTGGGCTTGTCTTTGATAGTGGCACGTATCCTCGTCCGGCCCTGGCCTCGCCTGCGCCCGTCCATAGTTGCCCTGTCTGTCATCCCCTGGCTGGCCCCCCTGGCCATATGGGCCCTCCTGATACTCGTGACACGCGGCCCCAGCGGCTTCGCCGACGAACTGACCACCCGTGGCCCTAGCTGGGGAACCCTCGTCATGCTGGCCGTGTTCCTGACAGCCGCCGGCTTCGCTTTTGTCCGCGAAGCCTTCCGCGAACATGAGAGTGAGGAGGCAAGGCGAACTTACCTGTTCGCCCTGATGCTGGTAGGCCTGGGCCTTCTCCTCATCCTGGGGCCCGAGCTGTACTGGATCAAAGACATGTTCGCCTTTCGAGTCAACACCGTCTTCAAGCTGTACTACCAGGCCTGGATGCTTCTGAGCATCGGCGGTGCCGTCGGCCTCCACTACCTCGCTGTCCACTGGCGACCGAGGCGACCAGCCGTCGCCTTCGGACGCCTTTGCTGGGCCGGCCTCACTGGCATCATCATCGCCGCCGCTTTGGTCTACACGGTGATCGTCACCTTCGACCGAACCGGCGGTTTCACCAACGCCCGGCATATGGACGGCCTAGTACACGTGCAGGTACAGCACCCCGACGAATACGAGGCCATCCGCTGGCTGAATGATAACGTAAGTGGCACCGCGGTCATCCTTGAGGCGGTAGGCGGCTCTTGGACCGATTACGCCCGCATCTCCTCCCGCACTGGCCTGCCCGCGGTGCTAGGCTGGCCTGGCCACGAACGCACATGGCGGGGCTCGGACGAACCCTTCGCCGGCCGTGAGGAGGACGTGGCCCTAGTCTACACCACCACCAGCCCACGGGAAGCGAAAGCGATCTTGGAAGAGTACAACGTGGAGTACGTGTACGTCGGTCATTTGGAGGAGGAGGCCTACGGCGTGGCAGGACTGGCCAAGTTCTCCACCTTCATGGAGGTGGTCTTCCGGAGCGACAGCGTCACCATCTATCGAATGCCTCGGGAGGTAGAAACCGTTGTCAGCACCCCTTAGGGTAGCAGCAAGGCGATGGCGCCCATGACGCAAGAGTCAGACAGCACTCGAGCTAGGGCTGCCCGATCGCGCCGTCCGAGGGCAGAAGCCGCGGTGCCAGAGGGAGCACTGCCCCTGTCGATCAGCCTGGAGACGGTCGTCTGGCTAGTCGTTATCGCCTTGGCGGCGGCCCTGCGCCTGGCTCGCCTGGATCACCTCCCCCTGGCCATCGACGAGAGCGTCCGCACCTTCGCGTCTTGGCAGACGTCCCAGGGCGATACCCCCGCCAACTGGCCGGGGGATATGACCGCCTCTCTCACTGCCTACCTCTTCTCCATCTTCGGTTCCAGCGACCTTCTGGCTCGCCTACTGCCAGCCCTGGCCGGCGCGGCCCTGGTCGCCCTGTTCTGGCCCCTATCGCGATATGTGGGCGGTGCTGCCTTGGTGGCGGCGGGTCTGGTCACCTTCTCGCCCCTCCTGGTGTATGTCTCCCGCAGCAGCCTGCCTTACAGTGTGGGCGCCTTTCTTTCCCTGGCCATGGTCGTATCTCTCTTCGCCTACCTGCGGACACAGCGCCCTCCTTATCTCTTCGCGCTGATCCTGACCCTGGGCCTGGCTCTGGGCAGTGACCTCGTTTCCATCTCTACGGCCCTCATTGTTGTCGCCTTCCTGATCTACGAGATCGGCTGGCGGCGAAGCCAGGCCGTGCTGGCGGCCGCCGAGCGCATCAGGCAGAACCCGGCCCTGCTCGTCAGCGGCCTGCTCTTCTTCCTGGGAGCGTCGGAGCTGGGCGTCACCCACTTCGGCACCTCCATCGATCGCATTAGCCTGCCCGGCCTACACCAGTGGGTGGCCATGTTCGAGCTGCCCCGCGACGGCCTGCCCTGGCATTTCCACCCCGGCATACTGATGAGCTACGAAGCGCTGCTTCTTCTTCTGGGCGGGTCAGCCTACCTGTGGCTCCTGAGCCGCTGGATCGCCTCCAGAGGCGAGGATGTTTCCCTCTTTCAGCGCTTTCTCTTCTTCTGGGCTACCGGCGCCGCCGTCATCATCGCCATTACCACCCGCCGCGAGGCAGGACAGCTCGTCCTCCTCATCCTGCCCCTTGCTTTCCTGGCCGGTAGCATGCTGGAGAGGATAGCCGCCGAGACCGACCCAGCCTCCCTCGGCCGGGCGGCCCCCTACCTAGTGCCGGTACTTGTCCTGGCCGCCTACATAGCGTTCGTCCTTAGCCAGTGGGCTCAGGCCGGCGAGGTGGGATCGGGAGGCGAGAGGATATGGGTGATCCTTGCCCTGGCAGGCGCCGTTGCCCTGATATGGATCACCTGGAACGAGCTGGGCCGTCAGGCAGCCGCCGGCTCGCTGGCCCTGGCGCTGGTGCTGCTGGCGATCCTGGCGATTCACGGCTCCACGTCTGTAACGTACGGCCGGGGCAGTGAGTTTCTAGCCAACGAGCGAGTCGATCCCCGCGTCTTCCAGTTGCAGGAGCGGCTAGCCACCATCGAGGCCGAGACGCCCGGACCGATCACTGTCCACGAGTCGTTTCTTCCCGCCCTGGGATGGTATCTGCGGGATGTGAACGGCGTGGTCTTTGCGCCCTCGCCAGCAGCGGACGCCGTAGCCATTGTGGCTCCGCCCGGCGAACCAGCCCCCTCCGGCTATCGTTGGCAGGAAACCTGGCCCATAGCCGAGGGCTGGCTGCCTCACTCCGTCGATCCCCTGGACTGGTGGCGATGGCTGGTTTACCGTCAGCCCTGGGGTGACCTATCATCTAGGGAGGCGGACCTACTGGTGAGAATCGAATGAGCAGCCAAGAATCCTCCTCGCCAGTGCTGGCATCCTCGGCCAGCCCATTTGAGCGCCTAGGCTCCCTGCGCCTGAAGCTGGACTGGGAGCTAACCCTCTACGTTCTGTTCATTGCGGCTGGTGCAGCCCTCCGCTTCTGGGACCTGGGAGCGCGCGCCTTCCACCACGACGAGAGCCTGCACGCCCAGTATGCCTGGTACCTGTTCCGCGACGGCACCTACGATCACAACCCGATGATGCACGGCCCCTTCCAGTTCTTCGGCACCGCCTTCAGCTTCCTCCTCTTCGGGGTGAGCGACTACGCGGCCCGCATCCTGCCCGCCGTCGCGGGCACCGCCCTCATCGGCCTGCCATTCTTCCTACGGCGCCACCTGGGCCGCTCCGGGGCGCTGATCGCCGCCGGCCTCATCGCCTTTTCGCCCACCCTCCTCTACTTCAGCCGCTTCGCCCGCAACGACATCTACGTTGGCCTGTGGACACTGGGGCTGGTGGTCTGCCTCTGGCGCTACATCGAGGAGGGCCGCCACCGCTGGCTGTACATCGCCGCCGGGCTTCTGGCCCTCAGCTTCGCCACCAAAGAGGCCAGCTTCCTGAACGCGGCAGTGTTCATCGCCTTCCTCGACCTGTGGATAGCCCAGACCCTGGCCAGCCAGATCACGAAGAGCCGCAACCTCGACCCGCTTGCCAGCCCCTTCCTCTTCCTGGCTTTGGCGCCGATTGCCTGGGCCATCGTCGCCATCTGGCCTTTCCTGGGCGAGGACAGACGCCAGCGCATCGGGCTGGGGGAGAGACCCCGCGCCGCCGACTTCCTCCTCATTCTGGGCACGCTATCTCTGCCCCAGTTCGCGGCGGGCATCCAGGTGCCGCTGGAAGCCCTCGGCATGAAGGCGGCCGACTGGTCTCGTCAGCTGTTCACCATCAACCTGGGGCCACTCAGCGGCCATGAGCACGTCACCCGCGAGGAGCTCACCGGCTTCCTTACCGTGCTCATTCTCCTGGCCTCCACGGCCTTCATCGGCCTGCGCTGGAACTGGCGCTCCTGGCTCATTGTAGGAGCGATCTTCTACGCCGTCTTCGGCCTGCTCTACACCACCCTTCTCACCAACCCGGACGGCTTCGGCTCCGGCATGTGGAACTCCCTGGACTACTGGCTGGAGCAGCAGGGAGAGCAGCGCGGCGGCCAGCCCTTCTTCTACTACCTGATGCTATTACCCGCCTATGAGTTCTTGCCCCTGCTCTTCGCCTTTGCGGCGGCGGGGGTGGCCCTGGCCAAGGCCGCCTTCGGACCCAACACCCCCGAGGGCCACTGGGCTCGCATCGTCTTTAGCATTGCCGGCTCTCTGGCCATTCTGGCCGTGGCTGCCAGCGCTGCGGGGAGTTCAGCGATCGGCATGGTGCTGGGGCTGATCGCCCTGGCCCTGCTGGTCTTCAGCCTCCGGGCCAACCCCTTCCTCCGCTTCCTACTCTTCTGGATGATGCTGAGCCTCTTCGCCTACTCGGTAGCTGGCGAGAAGATGCCCTGGCTTAACGTGCACCTGACCCTGCCGGTGGTCATCCTGGCCGCCTACGCCCTAGGCCAGATCTGGGAACTAGCCCGGGCCGGGGAGTGGCGCTTCCGTATCCCCACCTACATCTGGCCTCTGCTGGCGGCCGCCCTGGGCGCGGGGGCGATGGGCTTCGGCGTATTCGGCCCCGCCGACGCCCTGCTGGCCCGCATCTTGGTCGGCTTGGCGGCGGCCCTGGCCATCGTTGCCCTGACCAGCACCCTACGGGGGCGAGCGATAGCGGTGGTGCCGCTGGTAGCGCTGGTTGGCGCCCTCCTGCTGTTCAGTGGTCGGGCAGCCTGGATGGCCAGCTTCCAGGAAGGCGACGGCGCCGACGCCCGCGAGATGCTGGTCTACACCCAGACCTCGTCTGAAGTTCCTAACATCCTGGACCAGATCGAGCAGATAGCGGAGAAGACAGGCCTGGGCAAAGACCTGCCCATCGCCGTGGACAGCCGCGACGCCTTCTCCTGGCCCTGGGTCTGGTACCTGCGCGACTACAACAACGTCTCCTATCCCAATATGAGCGGCGGCTACGAGCCGCCCGCCAACGCCGTCCTGCTGGTCAATGCCGGGAACGATGCCGACATGCAGCTCCACCTGGACGGCTACGGGGAAGGACAGCCCTATTCCCACCGCTGGTGGTTCCCCGAGACCTATCGGAACATTGAAGCCGAGGGCGGCAAGCAGAAGAACGTGCTAACTATGTTCGCCGACTTTGTGGCAAGCCTGGGCGATGACGACACCTGGGACACCTGGTGGCGCTACTTCCGTGACCACGATCCTCCGGATCCCACGGGCTCAGCGAATGCGGTGGCCTATTTCCCCCAGGAGTTCGCGCCTGAGGAGGTCGTCGACAGGGAGGAACCGCCCGAGGTGCCCAAGGCCGATAGCGAGGGCAGGTTTACCCTGGGCGAACGCGGCACCGGCCCCGGTCGATTCATCAAGCCGGTCGGCCTGGCCGTGGACAGCGATGGCAACCTCTACGTCGCCGATAGCGGCAACCATCGCGTCCAGAAGTTCGACAGCGAGGGCGGATTCATGGCCGAAGTGGGTTCCCTAGGAGAGGGCGAGGGCGAGTTCAACGAGCCCTGGGGCGTGGTGGTGGACAGCGAGGGTAACCTGTACGTAGCCGACACCTGGAACAATCGCGTCCAGAAGTTCGACCGCGACCTGAACTTCCTGACCCAGTGGGGTCAGCCAGCCTCTGACCTCAGCAACCCCAAACCCTACGATTTCTGGGGCCCACGGGACGTAGCGACCGATGCTGAAGGCAACGTCTGGGTGGCCGACACCGGCAACAGCCGCATCCTCAAGTTCGCCAGCGATGGCACCTTCCTGACAAGCTTGGGCAAGCCCGGATCGGAGCCAGGGCAGCTCCGCGAGCCGGTCGGCATCGAGATCGCCCCGAACGGCGACATCTTCGTAGCCGATGCCTGGAATAGCCGCATCCAGCAGTTCGACAGCCAGTTCAATCCGGTGGCCCAATTCCCCATGCCGGCCTGGCTCCCGGATGACCCGTCCACTAAGCCCTATCTGGCCTTGGCACCCGACGGCAGCGTCATCGCCAGCGACACTGCCCGCCAGCGCCTCCTGCGCATCGGGGCTGACGGCCAAATCCTATCCATCCTGGAGGGCCTGGGCGAGACGGCCCTGGCCAGCCCCACCGGTCTGGCCCTCGACGACCGAGGCTTCCTCTACATCTCCAACAGCGGCGCCAGTCAGATCCGCCGCGTCCCCCTGGCCGATATGCCTGTGCCCTAATCTCGCCCCTCCCTGCGACAGCCCGCGTTGCCTCACCAACTGCCCCCACCCTATAATGATGCGTACCCTCTCCAGCCGGGAGGAAAGGGCGGGCCAAACGTCTTGCTGCGCAATCGTCAGCTTTGGATTGGGATACTGGGGACGGCCCTCTTTCTGGGCCTATTCCTTGCCTTCACCAACCTGGGAGAAATGGGCGAGGCCCTGGCCGACGCCAACTACTGGTGGTTCGCTCCCGCCATCGGCGTCTGGTTCCTCTCGGCCTGGTTCCGCTCCCTACGGTGGCGCTATCTGCTACAGCCGATGGGCAGCTTCTCGGCCCAGACCCTGTATCCCATCGTTGTCATCGGCTACATGGCCAACAACCTCCTGCCAGCGCGGACCGGCGAGCTGGTGCGGGCCTACATCATGGATCAGAGGTATCGCCTGAGCATCATGGCCACCCTGGGCACCATCGCCGTAGAGCGTCTATTCGACGGGCTGGTGCTGGTCGTCTTTTTGATAGCCGTGGGTGCCTTCGTTGGCCTCAGCCATGAGCTGGGCATTCTGGCCGCCGCCATGTCCGCCACCTTCGTGGTGATCTTCGCCCTCTTCTTGTTCATGGCCTCTTCCCAGGAGCGATCCGAACGCTGGCTGGCAAGGCTTCTGCGCTTCCTGCCGGCGCGAGCCCAGGAGAAGGGTAGTCAGTGGGCTGGCTCATTCATAGCGGGGCTCGGCGCCTTGCAGAGCCCCTGGCGCATCGCCGCCGTACTGATCACCTCGGTCGTGGCCTGGGCCCTGGAGGCCACGATGTACTTTATGGTGGGCGTGTCCTTCGACCTGGGCGAGGCTTTCCCCATCTTCATGATGGTAGCGGCAGCGGCCAACCTGGCGATAACCCTTCCCTCCACCTCGGGCGGCATCGGGCCCTTCGAGCTCCTGACGAAGGAGACGCTGGAGTTTGTGGGTGTGAGGGGTGGGGTGGCAGGTGCATACGCTGCCGCCCTGCATGCCCTGGTGCTGCTGCCGGTGGTGGCGGCCGGTCTTGTCTTCCTGTGGGTCATCAACCTGTCATTGGGCGAGGCCCTACGCCGCCCGGCCCGGCATGGGCTGGCCACCCCCAGCGGAGGCGGCTCCGCCTCCGGCGCAGGCGTGGGCCTGAAGGAGGAGGGCAACGAATGAAGATAGGGATCATCGGCGGGGGCCTGGCCGGCCTGTCCGCTGCCTATCGCCTCTGCCAGCGGGGCTTTCAGGTCCACCTGCTGGAAGCAGAGCCCAACCTGGGAGGCCTGGTGGGCACCTTTGAGATCGGCGGCGGCCGCATCGAGCAGTTCTATCACCACATCTTCTCCACGGATACCACCATCGTCGCCCTGATCGACGAACTGGGCCTGACCGACCGCCTGGACTGGCGAGAATCGAAGGTCGGCATCTTCCACGATGGCCGAGTGTACGACTTTGTCACCCCCCTCGATCTGCTGCGCTTCACCCCC
>CAZSHQ010000018.1:0-11241 GCA_964606995.1 uncultured Dehalococcoidia bacterium
CGAGGCCGGACGGGACGCCCTGGGCGGAGAACAAGAAGGTCATCTGGTGGGACGCCGATGCCGGGAAGTGGGTGGGCTACGACGTGCCCGACTTTTCGGCGACTAAGGCGCCGGACGCTAAGGCCAACCCCGCCGGGAGCGGGCTCGGTGCCCAATCCGGCACTGACCCGTTCATCATGAAGAGCGACGGCAAGGGATGGCTGTTCGCCCCCAAGGCGCTCAAGGAGGGGCCATTCCCCGAGCACTACGAGCCCCTCGAGTCGCCCATCGAGAACCCGGTTTCCAGCGTGCAGAACAACCCGGTGATCAAACTGTGGGACACCGACGCCGACAAAGACATCGGTGACAAGGTGGGCACACCGGACGAATTCCCCATCATCTGCTCCACCTATCGATTGTGTGAGCAGTGGCAGACCGGGCCCATGTCTCGCAACCTCCCGTGGCTAGCCGAGTGCCAGCCCGACATGTTCCTGGAGATCGGCGAAGAACTGGCAGGGGAGAAGGGCATCAACAACGGCGACCAGGTCATTGTCACCTCGGCGCGGGGGCAGATCCAGATGGTGGCACTGGTCACCAAGCGCTGGCGGCCATTCCAGATCAACGGGAAGAAGGTGCATCAGGTGGGGATGCCCTGGCACTTCGGCTGGCAGGGGCTGGCGACCGGCGACATAGCCAACGACTTGACCGCCCACGTCGGCGATGGCAACACCATGATCCCAGAGTACAAGGCATTCCTGGTGGATGTGAGAAAGGCCTAGGGACAGGACGGTCGTGATGTTTGTCTTGCCAAGGGATGGTAAGTGATATGGCCAAGGCGATACTGTTTGACGCATTCAGGTGTACCGGCTGCCGTGGCTGTCAGGTCGCGTGCAAGCAGTGGAACGATCTGCCGGCGGAGGTCACCCATAATACCGGCAGCTACCAGAACCCGCCGCGCGTCTCGGCCGACACCTGGCTCGTCATGCAGTTCAGGGAGGTCGAGAACGGCGATGGGGTGGCCTGGGCCTTCGGCCGGCACGCCTGCATGCACTGTCTGCACCCGGCTTGTGTGTCGGCATGTCCGGTGGGGGCCCTGTACAAGACCGACGACGGCCCGGTGCTCTATCACGACGACCGCTGCATCGGTTGTCGCTACTGCATGCTGGCCTGTCCTTTTGAGATCCCGACCTTCCAGTGGGACCAGGGCCTGTTTGAGGGGCCGGAGATCAAGAAGTGCACCTTCTGCATCGATCGGCTGAGCGCAGGGATGGAGCCGGCCTGCGTTCACACCTGCCCGTCCGGGGCGCTCAAGTTCGGGGAGCGCGATGATCTGATCGCCGTGGCGGAGGCCAGGATTCGGGAGCACCCGGAGAGATACGTGGATCACGTCTACGGCAAGGACGAGGCAGGAGGCACCTCGGTCCTGTACATCTCCCCCGTTCCCTTCGAGGAGCTGGGTCTGCCGGAGCTTGGGTCGGCGCCGATTCAGGAAAACACCGAGGACATCATGACGAAAGCTACGCCTGCGGTTCTGGTGGGCATGCTGATTGGCCTGGGCGGTATCTACTGGGTGGTGAAACGCCGACAAGAGATGATGGGCAAGAACGGAGGATCAGATAGGCAAGAAGATAGGGAGGCATCGTCATGATCGGAAGAATCACCCTCCGCCGTCCTCCCATTTCGCCCGCCTGGGTCGTGCTGGGAGCGCTGATCTTCCTGGCGTTGGTGGTGGCAATGATCCGCTACGCAAGCGGCCTGGGGGCTATCAGCAACCTGAACGATAACACAGGCTGGGGGCTGTGGATCAGCTTCGACCTCCTGTGCGGGGTGGCACTGGCGTCCGGCGCCTTCATCACGGCGTCGATCGTCTATCTTTTTGGTGGGGAGCAGTACCGTCCCCTCCTTCGGCCAGCCATTCTCACCGGCTTCCTGGGCTACCTGATGGTGATCCTGGCCCTTATGGTTGACCTGGGCCGCCCGGAGCGCATCTGGTATCTCATAATCTTCTGGAACCACCACTCGGTCATGTTCGAGGTAGGCTGGTGCGTAATGCTGTACACCTTCGTGCTGGCCCTGGAGTTCAGCCCGCTGGTGTTCGAGCGTTTTGGGCTGAAGGCGCCGCTCCGGTTCATCCACGCGCTCATCATCCCTCTTGCCATCGCGGGGGCAACGCTGTCCACCTTGCATCAGTCTTCCCTGGGTTCGCTGTATGTCATCTTGCCCGACCAACTGCACAAGATTTGGTATACGCCATTATTACCGCTGATGTTCTGGTTAACGGCGGTAGCGGTCGGCCCGGCCATGGTGATCCTGGAGTCCACCATCAGTTCGAGGGTGTTCCGGCGAGGGCTGGAGCTAGACCTGCTTGGCGGCCTGGCCAGGGTGATCCCGTTTGTCTTGGCTGCCTACATCGCGGTCAAGATCGGGGATCTCGCTGGTTCGGGGGAGCTGAGCCTGCTGACAGAATGGAACCTGGAGAGCGGTCTGTGGTGGCTGGAGATCATGGGCTTCGTGTTCCTGCCCATGGTGCTGTTCTCGCTGCCGGCCGTAAGGCAAAGTAGCGCCTGGCTGATGTTCAGTGCCTTCCTGGTCGTCAGCGAGGTGGTCCTCAGCCGCTTTGCCGTGGGCCTGATCGCCATTGGTAGGCCGGAGTTCGCCGCCTCGTACGTGCCGCACCCGCTGGAATTCGCTGTCACCATAGGCATAGTCTCTGCAGGCATCGCCGCCTTTGGCCTGGTGGCGCGCTATCTGCCCCTATTTACCGAGTACGCCCCTAGTTCGGCTGCGGAGTAGGCGTGCCACGCCACTGACGGCGGTTGTAAGGCGGCGAGGAAAGCTAAGCCGGGTTGTGGAGGCTGTGGTGGTTGGTTACGCTGAGATCGTCCAAGAGCTGCACTCCCAGGCTGGCAAGCGGCCTGAGTTAGCTGACACCATCGAACTCCACTGCGAGTTGCTCGAGGCGCAGGCGCGCGCTCAGGTCTCGGCGGGTCGCCCGGCCTTGACTGGCGAGGAGGCTACTGCGCGGCTTGAGCAAGGGGATCCTCTGCTTTCGCCAGAGTCTTTGGGGGTGGATAGCCAGACTTTGGCCGGGCTCTGTGACCAGATAGGCCTCATCGTCGGCGAGCGCAGACCGGAGTTGGCCGAGACTTTGGCCAGGATTCGTGCCTGGCTGGACGAGAGACGACCTCGGATCGAGGCCCTGGCCGTGGAGTATCTCCGCGAGGGTCGGGTTCGTGAAGGGGAGGAAGCCGGGCTCGATGGCAACCTCCTCGCTTTCATTCTCAACAATACCCTGCGTCCCTTCTTGCGAGCCCAGGCGCAGGCGCTCGCTCCTTGGGTCGACGACAGCATGTGGTATCGCGGCCGCTGCCCGATTTGCGGCGGCGAGCCGGACATGGCTGCCCTGGAACGAGGGAGCGGGCGTCGGCGACTGCTCTGCTCGCGCTGTGACAGCGAGTGGACGTTCCAGCGAATAGGGTGCCCGTTCTGCGGCAACGACGAGCCGCGCCAACTGGCCTACTACCCGAGCGATGACCAGATGTATCGCCTCAGTGTTTGCGAACGGTGCCGCCGCTACCTCAAGACGATCGATCTACGCCAGGTCGCTGGGGAACGACTGCTGCCGGCGGAACGCATCCTGACCGTGGCCATGGACGTGGCAGCGCTCGATGCGGGGTATGGACAAGGGTAGGAGTGGAGAGGCTGCAATGCACTCTCCTCTTTGCTACCAGCCCGCTGGTAGACAGCCCTGTGCGATGACGAGCCACTCGTCGGCGTAGGCCAGCGGCAGGACGGGCAGGGGTCACCTCGCCGTGGTGACAGCGACTCGACGTGCGTGGGCGCTCAGGTCTTCAGTCCGTTCTCGTGCGGCGAGCCGGTAGAGTTCGGCCAGGCGCTGCTGTAGCCACTAGGAAGAGAGCGAGCAGGGACCACAACCAAGCATTATCGATCTCTAGTGGTATCGTTCCCGCCAGCATGAGAGCGACGATGATCACACCTGCGAGCGCTGCTGCTCTGCCCATTTTTGATCCCTCCATCACCTGGCCTTGGATCCGACCCAGTTTCCCCCTTCACAAAGCGCTAGGACTATCACTGGGGAGCGGCCAGGATCATGAGGTCTCGGGACTCGGTTATCTTGAAAAGGCCGGTCTTCTCCACAATATCCTTTTGCTCGGACATGGCCATGTGGCCCTTCTCCATGAAGAGGAGGCCGTCCGGCTTGAGCATCCGGTGAATTTCGCGGAGCAGTGCATCAGGGTCTTCTATCAGGTGAATTGTGTCGATGAGCAAGACCCGGTCGATGCTCGAGGCTTCAATCCCGGTGTCATATCCGCGAACGAGGAC
Organism: uncultured Dehalococcoidia bacterium; assembly: GCA_964606995.1. Lineage (GTDB taxonomy): Bacteria > Chloroflexota > Dehalococcoidia > SM23-28-2 > SM23-28-2 > SM23-28-2. The sequence goes on from CAZSHQ010000018.1 coordinate 4,324, forward strand.
AGTTTCCACGTTTTGCAGGCCCTTTCGCGAGGCCTTACCTGTTACAGCACTGATAGCGAGTGGGTGGATGTCCACGGCAAAGACTCTGCCCTCGTGTCCTACCAGCTCCGCCGCCGGTATTGTGAAGCTACCTGGCCCACAGCCGTAGTCGACCACGGACATGCCTTTTGTCAATCGAGCCCTCTCCAGGCTCCGTCGCGGGTTCTGGAACAGGTCTCGGAGCTTGTAGGTCAACGCCATGAGCTTGAAGGCAAGGTCGCTCTCGCGTTTCTTTTCGGTGGCCATTATCGGTCCTCTCCAGAGAAATCGCTTAGAGCTTCGCTGCGTTGGCGCCCCCATCCTACCCACAGGCGCGAGGGTGGTCAAGGCAAGAAGGCGCTTGACGGCAAGGAGGATCGTGAGGCGGTATAATCGGTAGCGGCGAACGGTGGCTAGCCGTGAGCGTTTCGGCAATAGATCAAGTCTGCAAGTGTTTTGTGGGCGTAGGAAATCCGACAACATGGGCAAGTCGATTAAGGTGAGCGGCGTCATCCTGGCCGGCGGCACCAGCCGGCGCCTGGAAAGGAACAAGGCGCTGGAGCGGATCGGCGGCAAGGCGCTCATCGAGTGGGTCATAGACAGGCTTGTCCCTCTGACAACCGAAGTGCTGGTGGTGGTAGGTCGGCCCGAGCAGGCGGAGGCTCTGCACCTGCCGCCCTCGGTGCGGGTAGTGAGCGACCGCTACCCCGGCCGGGGGTCGCTTGGGGGCATCCTCAGTGGAGTTGACGCTTCTGCCGAGCCCTGGAGCCTGGTCGTGGCCTGTGACATGCCCTTTCTAAGCCCTGAACTTCTGCGCCATCTGATAGGGGAAAGCACCGACGTCGACGCGGTGGTCCCGCGCCTGGGAGGTCAGCCCGAACCCCTTCACGCGCTCTACTCCAAGGCCTGTCTCGCGGCGATGGAACGGATGCTGCGGGCGGGTCAGCTTAAGATCGCGCCGTTATTCGAGGCCGTGAGAGTGCGCTACGTGGACGAAGGAACGATCGACTGCATCGACCCGCGCCATCTTAGCTTCTTCAACATCAACACCCAGGCCGACCTGGAAGAGGCCCGGAGGTTGCTGCGGGAGGTTGGTGCCTGCAGTGCGACGGTTGATCCAAGCGCTGGCGGCGCTGATAATTCCCTTCGTAGGACCCCTCATTTGAGCGAGTAGCTTCAGCCACGAGGGAAGGAGGTGAGAGCGATGACGACGGTCCCGCGACAACGCTTCGTCTGAGGCGGCGCTGAGCGCCCGGGGGGCCTGACGCAGGTTCTGCGTCAGTCATCTGCTCGAGTAGCCTCTCTTCCCATCGTGGCCTAGCTGTCGCCTCGTCTCCAAAGACGCAACCCCTTCAGAGCCAGGCGCACCGCAGTAGAGTGACGGCCTGAGGCTCGCTCGAGACCCCGCCCAGCGCCACTCAGTGGGCGCATCACATGCTTGGCGTGGGCATCGAATAGGCCACATTCCCCGCCAGCGGGCGATGGCGTCCACTTGCCTGCCGATCCCAAGAAGGAGTGAGCAATGACGCACTATATGTCCAAACTCAACAGCTTTTTCGCCTCGCGCTGGGGGATCATCTTCGCGGGGGCTGTCATCGGAGTCCTGGCCTCATTGCTGGTGTATTGGGGCAACCCCAAGAACATGGGCATCTGTGTCGCCTGCTTTGAGCGCGACATCGCCGGAGGCCTTGGCCTGCACAGGGCGGGTGTCGTCCAGTACATACGGCCGGAGATAATCGGTTTTGTGCTGGGGGCGCTCCTGGCCGCGCTCCTGTTCCGGGAGTTCAGGCCGCGCGCCGGTTCGGCACCGATCGTCCGCTTTGCCCTCGGCGTCTTCGCCATGATCGGGGCACTGGTGTTCCTGGGCTGCCCCTGGCGTGCCCTGCTCCGCCTGGCGGGCGGCGACCTGAACGCCGTCATGGCCCTGTCGGGACTCGTGACCGGCATAACCCTGGGGGTGATCTTCATCCGTGGCGGTTACAACCTGGGCCGCGCACAGCGCGCCCCCCTTATCATCGGCCTGGTACTGCCGCTGGCCATGATCGGGTTGCTGCTGCTCGCCATCTTCACGCCTGAGTTCGGGCGCGACGCCGACGGTAACCCCATCGGCCCCATTTTCGAGAGCATCAAAGGGCCGGGGGCATTGCACCCTGCGATATGGGTGTCGCTGGTGGTGGGAATGGCGGTGGGCGTGCTGGCCCAGCGTACTCGCCTCTGCACCATGGGAGCCTTCCGCGACGTCGTCCTTGTCAGGGACACTCACCTGCTGAGCGGAGTCCTCGCCCTTCTGGCCGCTGCAGTGGTCACCAACGCCGTGGTCACCGGGTTCAGCGATGAGGACCTGCTGAAGATTGGTTTCGCCGACCAGCCGGTGGCCCACGACAACCATTTGTGGAACTTCTTGGGCATGGCGCTTGCCGGGCTGTGTTTCGCGCTTGCGGGAGGTTGCCCCGGCAGGCAGCTCTTCCTGTCCGGTGAGGGCGATGGCGACGCGGCCGTGTTCGTGCTCGGCATGATCACCGGGGCCGGTTTCGCCCACAACTTCAACCTGGCGAGCTCGCCCGCCGGCGTCAGCCCGTACGGGCCGGAGGCGGTCGTTATCGGCCTGCTGGTGGCAGCAGGCATCGGCTTTGGGGCGATGGACAAGGCGTGGTTGACAGCCTGGTGGAAGAAGGCTCTGGCCAAGGTGCAGATCGCCGCCACGGACGAAGCGTAGGAGGTAGGCCATTATGGCATTTCTAAGACGAAAGAAGCCTTCCTTCGAGGGTGGAGGGCTGGTGCTTTTCGAGGATGTACAGGATGCAATGGCGGCAGAGAAGGTGCTCAGGAAAGCAGACTACGCTATTAGGCTCGTTGCTCCACCGCCGGAGTTGCGCGCAGGGTGTGACCTGGCGCTGGAGATAAATCTGGTGGAACGGCCTGGCATCGAGCGAGCGCTCAAGGAAAAGGATGCCCCGTATGTTAGCGTCGCTCCGCTTACGGTGGGCACTTCACAGCTCCTGGAAATCGTTAAGGCGACGGACTTCGGCGACCAGGTGATGGTGAGGGCGGGCAATATGAAGCTCTCCTTCGACAAGGCGAGCGGCATCATTGTCAACGTTTCAGGTGGCGGCTGCCCTGATATTCCCTACCTGCACTCTGAGCTGATGGACAAGAAGCTCAGCGAGGCCCCGCGGCCGAGGGATATCGGCTTCACCCTCTGCGCCCTGATGCTGGACCGGGCCCTTGAAGAGTGCCTGACTCTTTGGCAAGGAGGTGAGGAACGATGATGCTCATTGCTGGGACTGTACCCATAAGGGATTTCCCTCTGACCATAGGGCGCGCCGTGCTCGAAGGGGAGGACCTGGTTGTCGACGGACGCCGCATCCCCTGTGCCCAGGGCACCGGGGCTATGATCAGCGCTGCCCTGGCTGCCACCGAGTACTTGAGGCTGGAAGCTCCCCAGGTCCTGGTCGCAGGAGACACTGGGCAGGGCAAGGGCACTCGAGAGATCTACGAATACCTCATCCAGAAGGTGGGTGATGTTTCTCCGGAGGTGATGGCGCTGCACTATTGCCTTCCCGTTATGGCCCTGATGAGGCGGCTCTGCGAATCCATCCAGAGATGCCCACATAGGGTGCTTATGATCGCCGACGCGGGCTCCATGTACGCCGCCAAGGCAGCCGGGCTGGCCCCTTGTTTTGACGTCTTCACCCCGGATGCCAGTGAGATGGCATTTCTGGCCGATGCCGATGCCACCCACCCTGCCTATGTCGCCAGGCACCTCTTCGACGCTGACACAAACCGGACTCCAGAGCTCGTTGCCGACGCTTACCAGCATAAGAACGCAGCCAGGCTACTGCTGGTCAAGGGGGCAACTGATTATGTGGTAGACGGTGGGGATATTGTGGCTACCGTGGCTGAGCCCAACGTGCCTGCGCTGGAGGCGGTTGGCGGGACGGGCGACACGATCACGGGGCTTGTGTCCGCCTTCGTCTATGCCGGGCTGGAGCTGCATGAGGCAGCGATAATTGCCGCCAGATCGAACCGCATGGCGGGGAAGTTCGCGCAGGCTACTCCAGCCACCGGCATCCGGCAGATCGTCGGTGAGTTTCCGTTAGTGTTCAAAGAGTACCTCTGCCAATGGAGCGGGGTCTGCTATACGGTAGGAGGCGAACAGTGATTGAGGTCGATGTTCGGGGTTTTTCCTGCCCTGTCCCAGTAGCCAGAACCAGGAAGGCCATGCAGGAGAATCCGACGGAACCCCTGGACGTGCTTGTGGAGAGCGCGGTTTCGAAGGAGAACGTATCGCGGCTGGCCAAGAGCAGGGGATACTCTATAGCAATCGTGGATGTTGAGGACGGTTTCCGTCTGGTGCTGAGCCCACCGGCGAAATAGGAGCACACAGTACGCAGGCAGCGGCTCAGGCTGTCTTGCTGGCGAGGGAAGGCTATCGACCTCCCGCTTTACAGTGCGCTGGCGCTGGCAGGCCTAAGCCTGCCAGCGCCAGCCGCGAGCACCATCACGACCGCGCCCATGTCAGGGCCCATGGCTGTAGGGCGAGGAAAGCCAGCTCGTCCTCAACAGTTGGGCGCGGCTCCTAGCGTGCGAAGACGATGATCGCCTCCATGTTGCTGACAGTCGTCAGGTTGTTGACGTCCGTGCCGTAGCCCGGGAAGTAGCGCCGCCACAGGTTGGTGCTGCGGTCAAGCGAGTAGGCGGCTTCTATAGTGACGCCCGTGCAGGTAGCGAGGACACTAGCAGTGGCGGTGGTTGGGCCGTCCCACACCGATATCGCCCACCTGGTCGACAGCGGGCAGTTGAGGAGGCGGTTCGGAGTAGGCGTCGCCGTCGGCGTTGGCGTCGGCGTGGGCGTTACCGTGCCCGTAGGCGTGGGCGTGGGCGTAGGCGTAGGACTGGGCGTGGGCGTGGGTGTGGGCGTAGGGGTTGCTGCGGGTGGAACGCCGGTGCAGTCCATGCCGACGGCGACCAGGCCGTGTACCACGGTGTATGTGCTATCGAGAATGAGGTCCTCGTCTATGTCACCATCGCTGTCGCTGTCGTTGCCCACGTCCCAGTCACGGTCCGGGTCGAAGATTTCGGCGGGAGCCTCACTTAGGACGTGAACGGTGTCCAGACCGAGAGGGTAGATGCCAGGGGCAGCGCCGGCAACCACCTTCAAGGTGTAGCGGCCGAGCACGCCTTCGGTGTAGGTTGGAGGGGCCTCGGCTGCGTTCGTCCCCGTGTCATCTACCGTCGCCGCGTAGCTGCCGTCGGAGTCCGTAACGGCGTCGCTGCCAGTATCGTCCGGAATGCTGTCGGTGTCCTCGGCGATCAGCACTACGTCTCCGCTCGTGTGATCCGCGGCGGTGATCTGCATGGGAGCGAGAGCGGTGGCACCGGGATAGGTGAGGTTGTAGCTATAGCTGTCGAGATCCCCGCCGGTGAGGATCCCCTCCAGGAAAACGTCGATCTGGTGGGTTCCGTTGGCGTCGATACGCACGCACCTATCAATGTAGTCAATCGAGTCTGCCGTGTTGCCGGTGGGGTCCATATCGATGCCGACGGTGGTGACGGTAGCGGCCGCACCTGCCTCGTCGCCGTGGAGCAGCCACGCGCCGGCCAGCGCCAGCAGCGATGTCAGTCCAACAGCCAGGGCCAGGGCCAGCACCAGCGCTCCGCCCCGCCGAAATGGCAATTGTCTCATAGCTTTGACCTCCTAACACTAAGAGCCCAAAAGGAGAAGCCGAGCATGCAATCGCTCAAATTTTACCCCAAAGAATCAGAATGTCAATAGCGACAACCCCGACGCGAGCAAGGAAGCCCCTGGCAGACCCGAGTTGACGTTCCGGCAGGTATAATGAACCCTAGGATGTGGGTGTCTTAGTGGCAAGAAGGGAGACCTCATGCAGGCTCTCGACCTAGAGCAGGCCAAGCGCTATGAAGCTTGGTACACTACTCCTTTCGGTCGGCGGGCGGACCGAGTGGAGAAGGAGATGCTGCAAGGGCTCCTGGCAGACTTTGGTGGATCTCGCTCCCTCCTCGAGGTGGGTTGCGGCACTGGGCACTTCACGGACTGGTTCGCTTCCCTGGGACTGTCGGTGGTGGGCCTCGACCGGCTTCCCTCTATGTTGACCATCGCTCGAGGCCGGCGGCCCGATGTCCCTTTCGTGTTGGCTGACGCCGCCCATCTCCCCTTCGGCGAGGATGCCTTCGATGTCGTGGCCTTGGTGACGGTGCTCGAGTTCTTGGATGCCCCTGAGGCAGCGCTGCGTGAAGCCGAACGGGTGGCCCGCCACGGGCTGATCGTGGTGAGCCTCAATCGCCTCAGCCCGGTAGCTCTGTGGCGCAGGCTTCGAAGGGCGGCCGCCTATCGCCGCATCCGCTTCTTGTCGCCCGGCCAACTGGAGCGCGTGCTTCGCGTCTCCCTGGGATACCGACCCATCGAGATGCGCTGGCGGACAGGCCTGTATCCTATGGGCTGGCTGGATCAATGCACGGCTCTGCCCTTCGGAGCTTTGGTCGCCTTGAGCGTTCGATTTGAGGAAGGAGACTGAAGGATGGACGTGGCAGCACAGGTTAGCCTGTATCCCCTGCGTCAACCAGGGCTCTCCTCAGTGATCGAAGGCGCGCTTGGTGTCTTCAGGGAGCACGAGCTGAGAGTCACGCCTGGCTCCATGAGCACTGTGGTATCGGGCGACTATGATAGGATGTTCGATGCCCTCAAACAGGCATTCCGGCAGGCCGCGGAGCAAGGAGAGACAGTGATGATAGTTACCCTTTCCAATGCTTGCCCCATCAACGCTTCCTCGCCTAACCACTCTTAGGCGAGGTGGGAAATTGCGCTGTTACACCATTCTGCCGACGCGAAGTCCATCCAGGGTGGAGTCCAGCATCTTGCGGGGGGCCAGGGCCTGCCCG